>CALHVR010000060.1 GCA_938037005.1 uncultured Leptotrichiaceae bacterium
TGAGGCCACTAGCTGCAATTTCTTTAGCTTCTTGAACACTAATTCCCCCACTTTGAACCATTTGCATTCTTCTTTGTTTTGCCTCTAAATTAGTAATCCCGCCAAATACTACTAATCCTAATATTATAAGTTTAAAAATATTTCTTTTCACTATTCATCTCCTTTTATTTTAATTGTATATACATTATAAATTAAATACATTAAATTAAAATTAGAATTATTTTTTTTTATATAGGTTATTTACAATTTATATTTTTATTTTTTTCTTAAATATGATAACATATTAAAGTATTACTATTAAAGGAGATTTTTATGAAATTTTATTCGTATAAGTATTTACTTTATACTATTGCAAGATTCGATTGGTGGGGGTTGAGTTTCATTTTATTTTTAGTATGTTGCCTTACCTTGAGTCTATACAAATATTATAAAGGGCATAAAGAAACTAAATATAGAGAACTAGCAATCATACTCTCTTTAATTATAATTTTCTTAATCAGTTCAAAAATAAGTCAATACAGGAACAACTCTGTAAGTGATAATCAACAAAGAAATGCCATTCATTTTATTGAAGTTGTAGCTGAAGATTTAAAAATAGATAAAGAAGAAATTTATATTAATACATCTGCATCCATTGATGGAGCTTTAGTTAAAGTAAATAAAGAATTTTATAGAGTTATTAGTGGCGATAACGGGAAAAATTATTTATTGGAAAAAATACAGTTAGAAAATCCAAAAATTGAATTAATAGAGGTGAAAAAATGATAGAATTAGCTTATTTAGACATTGTTCTTAAACTACTTATGGGACTACTTTCGTTAATTTTTGTTATAAATTTATCAGGAAAAGGTAACCTTGCTCCCTCATCTGCAATGGATCAAGTTTTAAACTATGTTTTAGGGGGAATTCTCGGTGGAGTTATTTATAATCCAAGTATTACTATTTTACAATATTTTATAATTTTAGTAATTTGGACAATTATAGTTCTAACATTAAAATGGATAAAAACAAATAATCATTTTTTTAAAACAATTATAGATGGTCAACCTACAGTCATTATAAAAAGAGGTATTCTTGATGTTGAAGCGTGCCGTAGTGTTGGACTTACTGCAAACGATGTTGCATTTAAACTTAGAAACAACAATGTCTACAGCATAAAAAAAATAAAACAAGCAATTTTAGAACAAAACGGACAACTTATTATCGTTTTATACGGTGAAGAAAATCCCAAATATCCTATTATTACTGATGGAACTGTTCAACAAAATATTTTAGATATTATTGATAAAGACATGGAATGGCTTGAAACAAAATTAAAAGAAATCGGTTATGATAATATTTCTCAAATTTTCTTAGCTGAATATGAAGCTGGTGAAATTTCAGTTGTTACCTATTAATTTAAAATATTTTCATTATGACTAATAAAAAATATTCACAGCTAAAAATGTTGTGAATATTTTTTATTAACTATAAATATTTTTGAATAAATTTTTCTCCATTATAAATTACATATTTTTTATCTTGTAAAGCTCCTGGATTTAAAAACACTGTTCCATTATGTTTTTTATAAAACTCAATATGAGTATGTCCATAAATACATATATCTACATTTTCTTGTCTTGCTTCTTTTTCCAATTCATTCAAATTCATTTTCACACCTTGGATATGTCCGTGGGTCAACATTATTTTTTTTCCATTCAACTCAAAAATTTGTCTATCTTTTGTATCACTATCATAAAAATCACAATTTCCCCTAACTATCATAAACGGTATATCCTTGTACACATAACTCATATCTATCGCATCTGTACTATGATCACCTGCAAAAATAACTAATTCCGGTTTTTCTAATTCCATTATTTTTTGGAATAAATCCAATCTCGTATGGCTATCTGAACAAATTAAAACATTCATTTTACTCTCCTTCTTCTTTCATACTTAAACTATAAATATTATTTTTTCTAGATTTTCCAATAATTTAACCCCTAATTTTCTTGTAATTCTTTCAACCATTACCGTATATCTTAAATCCCCCATAAGAACCATGTCATATTTTTTTGTTTCTTCCATTATTATTTTAAATGGAACTCCTTCTTTTTTTATTACATTATAATTATTTCCAAATCTTTCTTTTAAAAAATCTTCCTCATCAACATTAACTTTTAAAACATCAATTTTTTGTTCTCCAAATATATTAAAATAAGTAAATAACGTTTTATTTGCATTGTAAGCTCCGTCATCCAGCAACACTAATTTATCCATTTTAGCTTCATCTATATTTAACGGTAGAATAATTAATGGCTTATAACTACTTCTTAATAATTCTTTTAAATTTGCACTAACTTTATCATTTTTTACAACAACTAAAAAATCATATTTTTTTAATTCTTCTAATGCAATTTCTACTGTTTCTCCATCTCTAGAATATACTTTTGTAAAATCTTTTTCTATTTTATCTTTTATTATTTTATAATTTTTACTTTCAATATTTATATATTCTTGATACGAATAATTTAAACCTACATTCAAGCCAACTCCGTTTATTGTTGGCGGATAAACTTCATATTTTAAAACATCTTCTACATATAATACATGTGTTTCCACATCATATTTTTTTGAAATTGCTTTTGAAAATTTACATAAGGCATCTATTTCACTTTCATTTGTAACTAAAAATAATGCTCTTTTTAACATATCTATCACTTCCTTTTTGTTCTATACTATTATACTCTATTTTTATATAATTTCAACTATTTAGTAAAATAAAATCGAACCTTTTATGGTTCGATCATATTTTTAACCTAATTATTCTTCTGTTGTTAAATTAGCATTTTCATATGCTTCTAATACAACATTTGTCAATTCCGTTCTTAACTCTGGTGTAATCGGATGAGCGATATCCTTAAATTCCCCATTAGGCATCCTTCTTGAAGGCATTGCTACAAATAATCCATTTTGTCCTTCAATAATTTTTAAACCATGTATTACAAAACTTTCTTCAAAAGTTATATCTACATAAGCTCGTAATCTTCCTGCTTCTTCTGCAGTTGTAGCTTTTCCCGCTCTGACTCTAACATCCGTAATTTTCATGTCAATTACCTCACTTACTCGTAATATAAATTAAGTCCATTCACTTTTATTATACCCCAATTTTATCAAAAAACAAGACTTTTTTACTTTTTTTTGTCAAAAATATTTTATATATATATAAACTTAGATTTATTCCTTTATTTATGAATATTTGTTTTTAAAAATTTTATTCTACAACTTCAATAAATTCATCTATAAACTCTTTTTTCAAACTTTCAGGAGGTAAATCTTTTACTTTTATTTTTATATTTTTATTAAAATATTTTATCTCTAAAATATCTCCTTTTTTAATAGTATATGAAGATTTTTTTTCCTCTCCATTAACCTTAACATTCCCATTATCTGCTAATTCTTTCGCAACTGTTCGTCTTTTTATAATCCGTGTTACCTTTAAAAATTTATCCATTCTCATTATTATTTACTCCCTTTTTTCCCTAACATTTTTCCAATAAAATCTTTTATCTGCTCATTTTGAGATGGTTTATCTTTTTTTTCCTGTTTCATTTCAATATCTTCTTCTTTTATATATTCCATTTTTTCACTATTTATTGGTATAATTACATCCATTTTTAATATATCGTTTTGAACTTTATCTAATTTCATAAGATTTTCTTTTAATATATTTATAAATCCATCAATTTTTTCAATTTGAATTTTATACTCATTTAGTTTTTCATTATAACCGGCATTTTCAATCTCTTCATTCAATAAATTTATATTATTTTGCTCTTCAGCCGTTAATATCGTTTTATTTTGAATTGAAAAATTATTACCTTTAAACAATAAATTTACTTTTATTTCAACATTTTTTTCTTTCAACAAATCTTTTTTCATATAAATAATATCTGATACTATTTCTTGATCTACTGTATATTTTGTTAATATTTTCATATCATCAAAGTTAATATCTATATTATAATTGTTTAAAGTTCCTTCACCTTTTACAATTACATTTTCAGACATCGTTGCTTCAACATTTAGTTTATTTTGTCCTATATTTGTAATCTTAATTTCACCATTATTTATATCTAAATCTGTTATTTTAAACGATAATTTTTTTATTTCATTTACAAATTTAAACAATTTTAAACTTTTACTTTCTACATCTTTTAATTTTTCACCTTTATCTAAAAATATATATTCATGTAATTTATTAACATTATTCAATTCTATTTCTTTTTGTAAATTTTCTATATTTTGACCAAGCTTTAATAAAACTTCATTTTTTTCAGATTCTATCTTTTCAATTTCTTCTTCATATTTTAATTTTTCTTTACTTATAACTTTTATTAAATTCGTCGTTTCTTTATTTAATTCAGCTATTTTTATTGATTTTTCATTAATTTTACTTGAATTACTATAATCTTGTTTTATTTGATTTATTTTACTTATATTTCCAC
>CALHVR010000061.1 GCA_938037005.1 uncultured Leptotrichiaceae bacterium
TTTCATTTCTAATTAAGTTTATATTAGATAATAAAGTTTTTAAAACTTCTTCTTGTTCAGCAATTAATTCTCTACCAAATCTTTCGTTTTTAATTATATTTTTAGATAAAATATTTGAATATTTTACAGCAGCAGGTAAAATTCTTCTATTTGCTATATCAATTAATACTTTAGATTCAATAGATAATTGAGTTACATATCTTTCAAGATAAGCAACATAACGTGCATGAGCTTCTTCTTTTGTAACTAAACCAGTTTCTTCAAACATTTCTTGCATATCAGGATCAACAAATGCTTTTAAAGCGTTATTAGATGTAGTTAAATTAGTTAATCCTCTTTTTTTAGCTTCTTCTTGCCACTCTTTACTATACCCATTTCCATTAAATACAATTCTACTATGTTTTTTATATGATTCTTTAATAATTTGAAGAGCAGTCGCTTTTGAATCCGTACTTGCTTCTAATTTGTCGGCAAATTCTCTTAATACTTTAGAAACTATAGAGTTTATAGCGGCAGCAGCAGTTGCTGGAGTAGAACTTGATCCAGGCATTCTAAATTCAAACTTATTTCCTGTGAAAGCAAATGGAGATGTTCTATTTCTATCACCAGAATCAGCTTCAAGAGTTGGAACTCCCTCAATTCCTAAATTTAATTCACTAGCTTTAGCAACTTTGTTATTAGTTTCAAATGCAATATTTTCTAAAACACTAGTTAGTTCACTTCCTAAAAAGATTGAAATAATTGCAGGCGGAGCTTCGTGTCCTCCTAATCTATGATCGTTAGTTGCACTTGTAGTAACAGCTCTCAATAACGGATAATATCTGTCAACAGCTTCAATAACTGCAGATACAAACAGTAAAAATTGAGTATTATTTTTCAAGTTTTTTCCAGGACTAAATAAATTTTCTCCATCATCAGTTCCTAATGACCAGTTATTATGTTTTCCAGATCCATTTACACCGGCGAAAGGTTTTTCGTGTAATAATGCAACTAAATCATGTTTTAATGCAGTTTTTTCAATGGTTTCCATAATAATTTGATTTTGGTCAGAAGCTAAACTTGCTTTAGAGAATAAAGGTGCTACTTCAAATTGATTAGGAGCTACTTCATTATGTCTTGTTTTTGATGGAATCCCCAATTTCCAAAGTTCGACATCAACATCACTCATGAAATTAATAACCTTATCTTTTATTTTTCCATAATAGTGATCGCTTAATTCTTGTCCTTTAGGGGCTGGAGATCCAAATAATGTTCTTCCAGTTAATAATAAATCTGTTCTTTTTTCAAATAAATCTTTTTTTACCAAAAAATATTCTTGCTCTACTCCCAAAGTATTAAATACATTTTTTGAAGTAGTATTTCCTAAAGCTTTTAAAATTCTCAATGCTTGTTTACCAACAGAATTCATTGACCTTAAAAGAGGAACCTTTTTATCTAATGCGTGTCCTCCAAAAGAAATGAAAGCAGTAGGAATATATAATGTTGTTCCGTTTTTGTTTTCTCTAATAAATGGGTATGAACTTGTATCCCAAACAGTGTATCCTCTTGCTTCAAATGTACTTCTTAGTCCTCCGTTAGGAAATGATGAAGCATCAGATTCACCTTTTATAAGGTTGCTTCCAGAGAATTTATAAATAACATCTTTATCTCCAGTTGGCTCTAAGAAAGAATCGTGTTTTTCTGCTGTCAAATCATTTAATGGTTGAAACCAATGACAGTAATGAGTTGCTCCTCTTTTTGTAGCCCAATCTTTAATTGCGTTAGCAATAACATCGGCAGATTCTTTAGTTAATTCAGCTTCTCCTAGTTGTACTGCTTCAAATTCTTTAAATACATCTTTTGGAACTCTTTTTTTTAGGTTACTTTCTGTAAATACATTTTCACCAAAAACATTCATAATATTTTTCATTAAATTCACTCTCTTTCTTTAAAAATATATAACAATTTATAAATTTCTATGTAATATTATATAATAGAAAAGTATAACAAGTCAATAAAATTAACAATATATTTTGTTTTAAATTAAACTTTAATATAGAAAATAGATGGTTTTTAAAGCTTTAGGACTATCAAAATAAAGTATGGACTAAAATATAAATATTTGATAAAATAAATTAATAAAATTAGATAATTAATGGGGAGAGAGTATATGGGAAAATATAAAATGAATTGGGAAAAATTATTATCAGAAAAAAGTCAAAGAGATAGGAAAAATATAAAAATATTTGAAAATAAAAATTTATTTTCAGATGAAAATAAATACATATTTAAAGATTTAAGAAGTGAATTTGAAAAAGATTATCATAGAGTTTTGAGTAGTCCTTCATTTCGTAGACTTCAAGATAAAACGCAAGTATTCCCATTAGAAAAAAATGATTTTGTAAGAACTAGACTTACACATTCTATAGAAGTTTCATCATTTGCAAAGTCGTTAGGACAATCAATTGCAGATGAAATACTTAAAACTAAAAAACATAAAAAATTTAAAAATAAAGATGCTGTAGCTATAACAAATATACTTGCAAGTGCAGGACTTTTGCATGATATTGGAAATCCCCCATTTGGACATTTTGGAGAAGATACGATAAGAGCTTGGTTTAAGAATAACTTAGATATATTAATATTAAAAGATGAAAATGGAGATAAGAAAAAATTAAGTGAAATTTTAACTGATCAAATGAAAGCAGATCTTATTAATTTTGAAGGTAATGCACAAGCCATTAGAGTTGTATCTAAATTACATTTATTAGTAGATGAAAATGGAATGAATTTAACTTATGCACTACTTAATACTTTAATAAAGTATCCAGTAAGTTCGTTAGATATAGATCCTAGTAATGATGATATAAAATATAAAAAAATGGGGTATAATTTAGCGGAGGAAGATTTATTTAAAGCTATTGTTGAAAATACAGGGACTTTTGATAAAAAAATAGGAGAATGTTATAGACATCCACTAACTTTTATACTTGAAGCTGCAGACGATATAGCGTACTCTACGGCTGATATAGAAGACGGGATAAAAAAAGGCTTTATAGATTTTGATAAATTTTTAGAAACGATAAAAGAAAAAATACCTGAAGATAAGGATTTGTACGATAGTTTAATTGAAAATAAAAAACATGCAATAAAAAATGAGTATGATAGTCCAAATCTTTATGCTGTTCAAAGATGGATTGTGAGTAAAGTTCAAGGGAGATTTATAAAAGATGTTGTTGAGAATTTTATGAAAAATTATGATGAAATAATGAATGGGGAATATAAAAAAGATTTATTTAGTGGGACAGAAAGTGAAAAAATATTAAAAGTATTAAAAGAAACTGCTTTGAATGATGTATTTACGTCAAAAGCAATATCAAAAATGGAAATTACATCAAATAATATGATTAATTTTTTGTTGGATAACTTTATTCCGTCAGTTCTTTATTATGATACAGATTATAAAGATGATATAAAAGGGATTGAAAAAAGATATTTAAAAATTATTTCAGAAACTTATATTCATATTTATGGACATTATGCAAATAATTATGTAGGAAAAATAAATAAAAGTGAAATGAATGAAAACGAAAAAAGACAAAAAATTTATACATATAAATTATATTTAAGATTATTATTAGTGACAGATTATATTTCTGGAATGACTGATAGTTATATAAAAACATTATATCAAGAATTGATGGCTATAGATTAAATAATTTAAGATAGGAGTGGATAAAGAATGAAAAATTTGAAACAAAAACTTTCGGAAAGATATTGGAAAATAGATGAATACTTTAATGAAAGTTGGGAAATTTTAAAAAACTTGATAAAATCAAAATGGGGAATGGCACTTGTATTTTTCTCATTTTTTATGATAGTGGATGAAAATAATGTTTTTTCTGTAATAATATATTTTTTTGCAACTATTGTTACTGTGTTTATGTTAATGTTTTCAATTAAAAGGATTGTAAAAATAATAGAAGGTACGGAGTTAAAAAAAATAAATATATTAAAAAAAATACTAATTATTGGAATTATTATAGGATTAATTTCAATAATAGGACTTGGAATGTTATTGTTTAATCCATTAGTGTTGATGCTGGAGGATGGAGTTACACCAGTACCGGTTAATGTGAATGAAACAATACTCTTGCCTATATTATCTAGGACAATAATATTTTATGCTATTTTATTTATAATATATATGTTAAATTTTTTATTTTTTCCAAACATATACTTGATCAGAGATGTAAAATTTATAGAAGCATTAAAATATAGTATACATATTTCAAAAGGAAACAGAATGAGAATATTAATTCCAATTATTATATTAACTTTTATTAATTTTATAATAGTATCTGCAGGATATTTTATAGCAGTTATATTAAGTATTGCAGGGATGGTAATTTTATATTATTTATTTTTTGGAATAATGAATATATTAATTACAATAATAGTATTATATACGATTATTTTAAGTGTAATGATATATCTTAATGTTGAATATATGGATTTTATAAATGAAAAAGTTAATATTAATGAAGCTAAAGAAGCGATATTCGAAATTTGGCAAAAATTAGTAGAAGAAGACGAGAAAAAAGCTAAATTAGAAACACCGATTGAAACAGAATTTGTGAAAGTTGAAGCAAATGAAATTCAAGAAATTGAAGCTCCAATTATTGAGGCAGAAAGATTTAGAAAAACTACCGAAGAAGATATTGAAAAAGTGATAGAAATATTGGAAAAAGCTAAAAAACAAATAGCAAGATTTGGTATAGATCAATGGCAAGATGGCTATCCATCTGAAGAAGATATAAGAAGAGATATAAAAGAGGGAAATTCATATGTTTTAGTTGATGAAGGTGAAATTGTGGGAACAACAGCATTTTCATTTGAAGAAGAGGAAGCGTACAAAAATTTAGTTGCTGGACAATGGCTAACAAACAATGAAAAATATGGAGTAATACATAGAATAGCTGTAGACAGTGAAAAAGGTAAAAAAGGGTACGCAAAAGAATTATTGCAAAATATGGAGGAAATTGCAAAAAGCCAGAATGTATTTTCTATTAGAACAGATACACACGAAGGAAATAATGGAATGAAATCATATTTGTATAAAAATGGATTTACATATTGTGGAGTTTGTAAATATTATAAGCCTGAAGGAACATTTGATAGAATGGTATTTGAAAAAATTATAAATTAGTAAAAGATGAGAAATAAAAGGAGTTTAAAAAATGAAATTTGAAACAAAAGCAATACACGGAAAAGAAAAAATAAAAAAAGAAAAATTATGGGGAAGTACAATAGATATGGCTTCAACATTTCCAGTGGCAGAATTTGGAAAAACTCAAGAATTTGAATATTCAAGAGTTTCAGCACCAACAAGAAATGATTTAGAAACGGTAATTGCAGAATTAGAAAATGGTAAATATGGATTCGCATTTTCATCTGGAATGGCAACTTCTACATCTATATTTTCAATGTTTAAAGCAGGAGATCATATAATTTCAGGACTTGATGTGTACGGCGGAACATATAGAATTTTACATGATGTTTATTCAAAATTTGGAATAGAAACAACATTTGTAGATACGACAAATTTAGATAATATAAGAAAAGCTATAAAAAATAATACAAAAGCAATTTTAATAGAAACGCCATCAAATCCGCTATTAGATGTAACGGACATAAAAGAAGTTGTGAAAATAGCAAAAGAGAATAATTTAATTACAATAGCAGATAATACTTTTATGACACCATATTTACAAAAACCGTTAGATTTAGGAATTGATATCGTATTTCATAGTGCTACAAAATTTTTATCGGGTCATCACGATGTTTTAGCAGGTGTTGCAGTAACTAATAATGAGAAATTAGCAGAAGCACTAAAATATTCCCAAATTGCAGCGGGTGCTATACTTTCTCCATTTGATAGCTGGCTTTTAACTAGAAGTATTAAAACTTTAAAAATTAGAGTGGAAGAAGCACAAAAAAATACAGAAAAAATAGTTGAATTTTTTGAAAATCATGAAGCAGTAGAAACGGTACTTTATCCGACGGCTAAAAATAATAAAGGTCGTGAAATTCAATTAAGTCAAGCTAAAGGTGGAGGAGCAGTATTTTCATTTAGATTAAAAGATGAAACAAAAGTAAAAACTTTTTTTGAGAGTCTAAAAATAGCAACATTTGCAGCTAGTTTAGGTGGAGTAGAAACATTAGTAACTCATCCAAGTACAATTACTCACGCTGAGATGCCGGAAGATGAAAAAAACGAAAGAGGATTTACACAATCGTTAATAAGAATAGCGGTGGGAATTGAAAATGTGGAAGATTTAATTGAAGATTTTAGACAGGCATTAGAAAAATAGATTAAAAAGATAGTTAAAAAATAAAGATAAGTTTTGTAGATAGATACTATAAAAAAAAGTTATTTGAAAATATAAATTTCTTTTGTTATAATGAAAAAATAGAAAGAAATTTGAAAGGAGAGGATAATATGTCTAAAGTAATAATACCTAAAACTTACGATGCTAAGTACGGCATTATGGATACAGAAATATTAATTAAAATAACAAAAGATTTTTTTGAAAAAGAGCTGGCAGAAGCATTAAATTTAACGAGAATTTCAGCACCATTATTTGTAAATAAAACTTCAGGATTAAACGATAATTTGAATGGAGTTGAAAGACCCGTAGCTTTTGACATGAAAGAAATAGAGGGGAGTCATATTGAAGTAGTTCATTCTCTTGCGAAATGGAAAAGAATGGCTTTAAAAAGATATGGAGTAAAGTCTGGAGCAGGAATATATACAGATATGAATGCGATAAGAAGAGATGAAGATTTAGATAACACTCATTCAATTTATGTGGATCAATGGGACTGGGAAAAAGTTATAACAAAAGAAAATAGAAATTTTGAATTTCTAAAAGAAACTGTGGAAAAAATTTATTCAGTATTTGTAAAAACACAAAAAATGTTAGTAAAAAAATTTGATAAATTAGAAGAATTTTTACCTGAAAAAGTAACATTTGTTACATCTCAAGAACTTGAAAATAAATATCCAGATTTAACACCTGAGGAGAGAGAAAATGTATTTGCAAAAGAAAATGGAGCAATATTTATAATGCAAATAGGAAAAGCTTTAGCTTCAGGACAAAGACATGATGGGCGTGCACCTGATTATGATGATTGGGAATTAAATGGAGATCTAATTATGTGGAATCCAGTTTTAAATAACTCATTAGAATTGTCATCAATGGGAATAAGAGTGGATAGAAGTTCACTTGAAAAACAGTTAGCTGAATTAGGATTAGAGGAAAGAAGAGAATTACCATTTCATAAAGCATTGTTAAATGGAGAATTACCGCTTACAATAGGTGGAGGAATTGGACAATCAAGAATTTGTATGTTTTTATTGCAAAAAGCCCACGTTGGAGAAGTACAAGCATCTATTTGGGATGATGAAACTCAAAGAATTTGTGCTGAAAATGGGATTAATTTATTGTAAAAAAATTTTGAAAATGTACTCAAAAAATAGAGTACATTTTTTTTATAGAAGTTAAAAAGTTTAAAATATTATAATTTTTGCAATATAGAATTATTTGTAAATATATTTGATAAAATTATTTAAATATTTTGTAGTTAAGATGAATTTTTATAGAAAATATGGTATAATATGAAAAAACAAATGTTATTAATGAAAGGAAGTCAAAATGTTTTTAGAAAAAACAGACAGGTTAGCTTTAGTTGATTTTAATGATGAACAAATAACTTACAGAGAATTAATAAATAGAATAAAATATTTTTCAAAAAATATAATTGATTTGAGTAAAAATGAATTTGGTTTAATTATAATGGAAAATAGAGTTGAATGGATTTACAGTTTTTTTGCTATTTGGGATAAAAATTCTGCTGTAATAGCGTTGGATGCTTTAAGCAATTCAAAAGAAATTTTGTATGTATTAGAAGATTCAAATCCGAAAATTGTAATGTGTTCAAATGAAACTGAAAAAAATATTTTAGAAGCATTGGAAAATTATAGTAAAAAAAATAAAATAAAGGTAATAAATGTTGATAAAAATAAAATTGATAAAATAAAATTAGATGAAATTAAAAAAGAAGATGTTATTTTACAAAATCCAGAGGGTGATGAAACTGCAGCAATGCTTTATACTTCAGGAACAACAGGAAATCCTAAAGGTGTTATGTTGTCGTTTAATAATTTAGATGCTGAAATTGAAGGGATTTATGAAAAAGAGATATTTGACCATAGAGATCAAATATTGGCAATATTACCATTTCATCATATATTACCATTAACAGCGACTATTTTATTGATGTTTAGAAAACAAACTTCTATAGTTTTAGTGAATAAAGTAGCAAGTAAAGAAATTCTGGAAGCATTAGATAAAAATAGAGTTACTGCATTAATAGGAGTTCCAAGATTATATAAATTATTTTATGATGGAATTAAGCAACAAATTGATGCAAAAGCAATAACTAGAGTTATTTATAAAATAATGACCAAAGTGAAATCTCCTAAAATTAAGAAAAAAATATTTAAGAAAGTACATGATAAATTTGGAGGACATTTAAAATTTATTGTTTCTGGTGGAGCAAAATTGGATCCAGAAATTGGAGAATTTTATGAAACAATAGGATTTGCTTGTGTTGAAGGATATGGTTTAACAGAAACATCACCCGTTTTAGCTGTAAATTCAATAAAAGAAAGAAAAATTGGCACAGTAGGTAAAAAACTATACAATGTTGAAGTAAAAATTGTGGATGAGGAGCTTTGGGTTAGAGGGCCTATCGTTATGAAAGGCTATTATAATAAAGATGAAAAGACGAAAGAAGTTATTACGGAAGATGGTTGGTTTAAAACTGGAGATTTAGCAAGTATTGACAATGAAGGTTTTATAACAATAAATGGTAGAAAAAATGCTATGATAGTGTTATCAAATGGTAAGAACATAGATCCTGAAACATTAGAAAATAGAGTTTTAGCAGAGAGTAATTATTTAATAAAAGAAATTGGAATTTTTGGAAGAAATGATAAATTAGTTGCAATAATTGTACCTGAAATGATGGAAATTAGAAAAAGAGGAATTACTAATATAAAGGCATATATAAAAAATATAATTGAAGATTATAACTTAAAAGTTCATAATTATGAGAAAATTTTAGATTATAAAATATATGAAGAAGAATTACCTAAAACGAGAGTAGGAAAAGTAAGAAGATTTATGCTTCCAGAAGTTTATGAAAAAGGTCAAAATGAAAAGAAAATAATAGAAGAACCTAATTCTGAAATTTATAAATTATTAAAAGAATATGTGAAAAAAAATAAAGGGATTGAAGCAATGCCTGAAGAAAATTTAGAACTAGAAATCGGTATGGATTCACTTGATATTGTTGAATTTTTTGCATATATTGAAAATAGTTTTGGAGTAGAAATTACAGAAAAAGAATTTTCAGAAATAAATAATTTGAAATTATTATCAAAGTACATTGAAGAAAAAGCAACAAAAATAGAAAACACTGAGATGGATTGGGCTCAAATAATAAATGACGTTCAGCCAATAGCTGAAAGAAATAATTGGATGACAAAAGTAATAAAAAAAGTGTTTGATATTCCAATAAAAATGTATTTTAAATTGAAAAAAATAGATAAAGATAAGATTACGACAGAACCACAAATATTTATATCAAATCATCAAAGTTTTGTTGATGCTTTAGTTCTTGGGAGTTTATTACCAGAAAAAATAATGTATAATACAATGTTTTTAGCAATTGATTGGTATTTTAAAGGTAAAATATTAAGTAAATTAGTAGAAAATGGTAATGTTGTATTGATTGATATAAATCATAACATAAGAAAAAGCGTTGAAGAAATTACAGCTCATATAAAATCTGGAAGAAATGTGTTGATTTTTCCGGAAGGTGCAAGAAGTAAAGATGGAAAAGTTGCTGAGTTTAAAAAAGTATTTGCGATAATTGCGAAGGAATTAGATGTAGATATTCAATGTTTTGGAATAAAGGGTGCATTTGAAGCATATTCAAGATATATGAAATTTCCTAAGCCAAAACATATTGAGGTGGCAGTTCTTGATAAAATAAGACCAGAAGGAAGTTATGAAGACATAGTAAGAAAAGCTGAAAAAATTATAAAAGAATATGTAGAAAATTAAGAAAAATAAAAGGGGAATTAATTTCCTCTTTTATTGTAATTGAAAATTTTAAATTATAAGGTTGTACTTTTTAGTTTAAAATTTAAAGGAGAAATTATGAATATTTTTGATGTAAAAAACATTGATAAAACTAAAGAAATTGTAGAAATGTTGAAAGAAAATGAAAATGTAAGAATAGAAAAAATAATATCAACTGGTCAAACAACAGATTGGATGGAACAAGAGCAAGAGGAATTTGTAATGCTTATTCAGGGGGAAGCGATAATTGAGTATAAAAATAAAAAGCAAGAATTAAGAGCAGGAGATACTGTAATAATAAAAAAGAATGAAAAACATAGAGTATCATATACGAGTGAAAATCCTTGTTGTATTTGGATTTGTGTATTTTATGATTAAATTTTTTTTATAAAGAAAAGAGAGGAAAGAATGAAAATAGGAATTGTAGGAGCAGGAATGATTGTTCCTGATTTTTTAAAAGCGATGGAAAAATTAAAAGAAAAAGGCGAAAATATTGAATTTGTTGCAATTAGTGCTACTCAAAATGGTATAGAAAGAATGAAAAAATATTCTAAAGAGTATGAGATAAAAAATATTTACACAAATTATGATGAAATGTTAGAAGATGAGATAGATACAGTTTATGTGGCAATACCGAATAATTTGCATTTTGAATTTGCAAAAAAAGCATTAGATAAAAATAAACATGTAATTTTAGAAAAACCATTTACGACAACTCTTAAAGAAACGAAAGAGCTAATAAAAATAGCAGAAGAGAAAAAAGTATTACTATTTGAGGCTATTTCAAATCAATATTTTCCAAACTATTTAAAAACAAAAGAGTTAGTAAGTGAAATTGGAGAAATAAAAATAGTACAATTAAATTTTTCACAATATTCAAGTAGATATGATAGATTTAAAAAAGGAGATATTGCACCGGCATTTGATCCTAGAAAATCTGGTGGAGCTTTAATGGATTTGAATGTTTACAATATACACTTTGTAGTAGGATTATTTGGTAAGCCAAAAGATGTGAAATATATCGCGAACATTGAAAAAGACATTGATACTTCGGGAGTTTTAATATTAGATTATGGTACTTTTAAATGTGTTGCGATTGGAGCAAAAGATTGCAATGCACCGTTATCAATGAATATTCAGGGAGATAAAGGTTATATAAATAGTCAAAGTCCAGCAAATATTTATAGTGAATTTATTTTTGTAAAAAATGATGGTAAACAAGAATGTTATAAATTAAATGAAGTTAAAGAAAGACTCTATTATGAATTACAGGAATTTATGAGATTGTATAAAGAAAAAGACTTTTTAAAAATGAAAGAGTATAACGATAATACTAAAATTGTTATGGAAATATTGGAAAAAGCTAGAAAATATGCAGGGTTGTATTGAAGAAGAAATATAGAAGAGAAAATTACTTATTTGAGAATAACACCAAAATATGATATAATAAATCATAAAAAAATTAGGAGAATAAAATGCGAAATAATATTTATGTAGGGTTAGTTCATTATCCTGTATATAATAAAAATGAAAGTATTGTAGCTACATCAGTTACAAATTTTGATATACATGATATTTCAAGAACTTGCAGGACTTATGATATAAAAAAATATTTTATAATAAATAATGTTGATGCACAGCAAGAATTAACGAATAGAATAATAAATTATTGGACTGAAGGGGACGGAATTGATTTTAATAAGAACAGAAAAGAAGCCTTTGAAAATACAGATTTAGAAGATACCGTTCAAACAGCGGTAGAAACTATAAAGAAAATAGAAGGAAAAGAACCTAAAATTATAACTACATCAGCAAGAATTTTTCCCAATACAGTGTCGTATAGCGATTTAGGAAAAGAAATTGTAGAAGATGAGAGTCCATATTTAATTTTATTTGGGACAGGTTGGGGGTTGACAGAAGAAATAATGAATATGTCATATAAGATTTTAGAACCAATAAGAGGTAAAACAAAATATAATCATTTATCAGTTAGAAGTGCAGTTTCAATAATATTGGATAGACTTTTAGGTGAAAATTAAAAAAAGGAGAAAATAAAGGATGGCAAAAGGATTAGTAGGAATTGTCGTAGTTAGTCATAGTAATAAATTAGCTGAAGAAATAATTAATTTTGTAGAAGTATTAAAAAATGAAGATTTTTCAATAGAAAATGGTGGAAATAGTAAAAGTGAAGTTTATGGAACAAATCCGGGAAATGTAGTTGAAGCTATAAAAAGGGCAGATAAAGGAGCGGGAGTACTTGTGTTTGTAGATATGGGAAGCTCAGTTTATAATGCGTTGGAAGCAAAAAAAATTCTAGAAAATGAAATTAAAGTTGAGATTGCAGATGCTCCTTTAGTTGAAGGAATAATCTCTGCGGTTGCTTCAAACTTTGATGATACGAGCTTAGAAGAATTAAAAGCAATAGCAGAAGACAGTAGAAACTTCAAAAAAATAAGAGGAAAATAAAAGGAAATAAAATGGATAATAATTTAGTAACGATAGGAACAGTTGTAGGGACACATCATTTGACAGGAACAGTAAAAATAAACTCAATTTTTGAGGAAATAGATGCAATTATAGGCGAAAGAGTGTTACTTGAAAAAGGTGATGCACGAAAATTATTAACTATAAAAAGTGTAAAAAGATTAAATGATAAAAAATTGATGTTAAATTTTGTTGAGATAAATAACATTGAACAAGCAAAGGAAATAAATGGTTTTCAAATAAAAATAAGAAGAGATTTATTGCCGGAAAAAAATGAAAATGAATTTTATATAAAAGATTTATTAGGTGTTAGTGTTTATGAAAATGGTGAAAAAATTGGGGAAGTTTTAGATGTAATGGAAACGGCAGCCCATGAAATTTTAATAGTTAAAGATATTGTGAGTAAAGAGGAAATTATGATACCACTTATTGAACAATTTGTAGAAGAAATTGATTTTAAAAATAATAAAATTAATGTTGTATTAATTGAAGGAATGAGAGAGTAATGAAAATAAGGGTATTGACACTATTTCCAGAATTATTTAATACATATTTAGAACAAACGATACATAAAAGAGCAGTAGAACTAGGAAGTATTGTATTTGATATTGTAAATATTCGTGAATATACTCAAAATAAGCATAATCAAATGGATGATATGCCATTTGGTGGTGGAGCAGGAATGGTTTTAAAACCAGAAGCGTATTGGAATTATTTTGAAAAAATAAACAAAGAGAGTAAAAAACGACCGTATATAATTTTTGTTAGCCCTCAAGGGAAAACTCTAACACATGAAAAAGTATTGGAATTATCAAATTTAGAAGAGATAATTATAATTTCAGGACGATACGAAGGTTTGGATCAAAGAGTTATAGATAAATTTGTAGATGAAGAAATTTCCATTGGGGATTATGTTTTAAGTAGTGGAGATTTACCAGCTTTAGTGCTAATGGATTCGATTACAAGAATAAGAGAAGGGGTTATAAAAAAAGAATCTTTTGAAACAGATTCATTTTATAACGGACTTTTAGGTTTTCCACAATATACAAGACCGATTGAAATAGATGGAATGGAAGTTCCAGAAGTTTTAAGAAGTGGAAATCATAAAATGATAGACGAATATCGTGAAAAAAAATCGATTGAAAAAACTATACGAAATCGTCCTGATTTATTTGAAAAAAAAATGTTAGAGGATGAAAAATTTGTAGAAAAATATGAAAAATTAATTTTAGGTAAAACTAAAAAGAGAAGTAAAAGATAAAAATGATAAATTATAGGGGGTGTTAGGAAAAAGTACTTGACAAAAATGAAAAAAATGATTATAATGATGTGTATAATCAAATTAATTAATAGCAATAATGCTTATTACATATCAATAAAGGGAAAGGAGTCGATAGTAAAATGGCAGTACCTAAGAAAAGAACGTCAAAAGCAAAAAGAAATATGAGAAGAGCACATGACTCAATTTCAGCTCCAAATGTTATAGTAGAAGCTGATGGAACAGTTAGAAGACCTCACAGATTAAATTTAGAAACTGGAGTATATAGAGGAAGACAAGTGTTAAAAGTAGACGCTGAATAATAGAGAGCAAGGTACTTAAATATCTTGCTTTTTGTTTTAAAAAATGATATTTAACAATTAAATGTAAGTATGATGAAATACTAAATTTAATTGTTTTTTTTTTGATTTTATGGTAAAATTTGGTAATGATAGGTTGTCAGAAAGAAAAAAGAGGAGAATATAATGAAAATAGGAATTTTAGGAACAGGTTCTTATGTACCGGAAAAAATTTTAACTAATGATGATTTAGCTAAAATGGTAGATACAAATGATGAATGGATAACAACAAGAACTGGAATAAAAGAAAGACGAATTGTAGCAAAAAATGAAGCAACTTCAGATTTAGCAATAAAAGCAGCAGAAAGAGCAATAGAAAATGCAGGTATTGATAAAAATGAAATTGATTTAGTTATTGTTGCAACAATTACGCCAGATCATATAGCAGCTTCAACGGCAGCAATAGTACAAGATAAATTAGGAATAAAAGCAGCGGCATTTGATTTGTCTGCAGCTTGTACTGGATTTGTATATGCTTATGCTAGTGGATATAGTTTTATAAAAGCAGGAGTTTATAAAAAAGTATTAGTAATTGGTGCTGAAATAATGTCAAGTATAGTAGATTGGGAAGATAGAAATACTTGTGTATTATTTGGAGATGGTGCAGGAGCGGCAGTGTTAGGTGAAGTAGAAACAGGAGGACATTTAGCATTACATTTAGTAGCTGATGGTTCTGGTGCTTCAGAACTTTCAGTTCCGTCAAGTGGAACGAGAAAGCCTATCACAAAAGAAACTATTGATAATAAAGAAGTTTACTTACAGATGAATGGAAGAGAAATTTTTAAATTTGCTGTAAAAGTTTTTCCTGAATCAGTGGATGATGTTTTAATGCAAGCACATTTAACTGCAGATGATGTAGATTTATTTATTCCACATCAAGCAAATATTAGGATAATTGAATCGATTGCAAAAAGATATAAACAACCATTAGATAAATTCTTCGTGAATCTTCATAAATATGGGAATACTTCCGGTGCGACAATTCCTATAGCTTTAGATGAAGCAAATAGAGAAGGTAGACTTAAAAAAGGTGACAAATTTGTAGCAACAGGTTTTGGTGGAGGTCTTACATATGGATCAATGTTGCTAGAATGGTCAAAATAAAAAAGAAAGGAAAGGTACTTAAAAAAGTACAGAAGGTGAAGTTATGAATAAAAAAATAGTATGGGGAATAGTTTTAATTATAATGGGGTTATTTTATACACTACAACAATATATTCCTGAATCAATTTTAAAATATATTTTTAATTATCAAGTAATAATATTAATAATTGGATTATGGAATTTTGTCGAAAAAAAACAAACTTTAGGAACTGTATTAACAGTTTTAGCTTTATATTTATATTTGAGAGAATTTTTCAATGAATATCTTGAATTATCATTGCCGATTATAATTTTATCAGGTGGAGTAATAGTTTTATTATTAGGTATTTTAGACAAAAGAAAAATATCGAAAAAAGAATTTGAAAGACCATCGTTTATTTTTAAAAGTACAAAAAAATCAGAAGATAAAGTGGAAGATGCTGAAGAAGTAAAATAAATAAAAATTAGGAGGAAACATGTCAAAAATAGCTTTTGTATTTCCCGGTCAAGGAACTCAATATGCAGAAATGGGTAAAAAATTATATGAATCAGTAGACGAACAAGATAAAAAAATAATTGATGAAATATTTGATGGAATTGAAGATAAAACAGTTAAAGAAATTTTATTTAACGGAACTGACGAAGAATTGAAAAATACAAAATATGCGCAACCGGGAATAGCATTATTATCAATTATGTTAACTAAAATATTAAAAAGTAAAGGAATAAATCCAGATTTTGTTGCCGGTCATAGCTTAGGAGAGTATAGTTCGTTGTATGCAGTAGGAGTTTTGAGTGAAAAAGAGACATTAAGATTAATTGCTCAAAGAGGAAAAATAATGAGTGAAGCAAACGTGGAAGGTTCAATGGCAGCTATTTTAGGACTTAGTGCGGAAGAAGTTGAAAAAATAGCAGCAGAAATTGAAGGTATTGTAGAAGCAGTAAATTATAATGAACCAAAACAAACTGTTATAGCAGGAGAAAAAGAAGCAATTACACAAAGTTTAGATTTATTTAAAGAAAAAGGAGCTAGAAGAGCTTTACCTCTAGCAGTGTCAGGACCTTTTCATTCATCATTAATGAAACCTGTTGCGAATATTTTGAAAGTAGAATTTGAAAAATATGATTGGAAAGAAGCGAATGTTCCTTTAATAGCTAATACAACAGCGACAGAAATTATTACAGTTGAAAATATCCAAAATGAATTATATAAACAAACATTTGGACCAGTAAAATGGGTGGATACAATAAATAAACTTGTTGAAAATGGTGTTACTAAAATATATGAAATTGGACCAGGAAAAGTTTTAGCTGGATTAATAAAAAAAATAAATAAAGAAATTGAAGTAATTAATATTGAAACTGTAAAAGATATAGAAGAATTATAGAAAAAATAGCTGTAAAAAAAAGTAAAAGTATTTTAAAAATATTTGCATTTTTACTTATTTTTTGATATAATGGGCTAGAATTTTACTAAAATAAATATGGAGGTGGCTTAAATGCTAGATAAAATAAAAGCTATAGTAGCAGAACAATTAGGAGTAGATGAGGATCAAGTAACTGCAGATGCATCATTCGTTGATGATTTAGGAGCAGATTCATTAGATACAGTTGAATTAATTATGGCTTTTGAGGAAGAGTTTGAAGTAGAGATACCTGATGAAGAAGCACAAAAAATTAAAACAGTTCAAGATGTAATAGATTATATTCAAGGATAGTAAAAATATAGAAGTCTAGTTTCAAACTAGACTTTTTCTTTATGGAATAAAATTTAAAAGTGAAAATAATATACATAATAATGAATTAAAAAAATTCGTATAGAGTACTAATTAAAAAAGGAGGTTTATGAATAAATACTTTATGTATTTATCATACAAAAAGGAATGAAGAAAAAAGTAGCGTTGTTTTTAGTAGATGGATTTGAGGAAATTGAAGCAATAGCACCAATTGATTTGCTGAGAAGAGCAGGAATAGAAGTAAATACAATATCTATTACAGAAAGTACATTAATTTTGAGCGCTAGAAATATAAAAATATTTGCAGAGAAAAAAATAAATGATATAAATTTTGATGACTATGATATGATAGTTTTACCAGGTGGACCTGGAACTAAAAACTACTATAATTCACCAAAATTATTAGAAAAAATAAAAGAGTTTGGCTTAAATAAAAAAGTAGGTGCAATATGTGCAGCACCTACAGTTTTAGCTAAATTAGGGTTACTTGAAAATAAAGAAGCTGTATGTTTTCCAGCTTGTAAAAATGAATTGATAGAAGGAAAAGCGATTCTATTTGATAGAAAAGTTAAAACTACTGGGAATATAACAACGAGTAAGTCGGCTGGGACAGCAATAGATTTTGCTTTGGAACTTATAAAGACATTGTTAGGAGAAGAAAAGTCTAAAGAAATAAAAGAAGAAATATTTTATTAATTAATATTACATATTTTTAATTTATACAAATATATAAAAAATATATATAACAAGAAAGAACACAAGATAAAGTGTTCTTTTTTATTTTGTAGTACAATATATTCGTATAAAAATAAAAAAAATTAATTTTCTTAGAGAAAACTTTAAGTTTGTAATAAAAATTACTTGAAAAAAAAGTGAAATAAGGGTATTATATTAGTGGTAAAAAGTGGAAAAAAGTGGCGAAATGTGGAATTGATAAAATGAAAGGAGGTATATCTATGTTTATGGGTGAATTTTCTTGTAAAGTAGACAATAAAGGAAGATTTATGTTGCCGGTAAAATTTAGAGAAGAATTGGCAAATATTGAAATTGTTATTACAAGAGGATTTGAGAATAGTATTTCATTGTATCCTGTATCTACTTGGGAAGAAGAAATAATAGAGAAACAAATAAAAAAATTGAAAACAACAAATAAAAATCATAGAGCATACCAAAGATTTATATTATCAGCAGCCACAAAATTAAATTTAGATTCACAAGGAAGATTAAATATACCAGCATCTTTAATAGAGCATGCAAATATTGATAAAAATATAATTGTAATGGGAAGTATTGATCATATTGAAATTTGGTCAGAAGAAAATTGGAAAAAATATATTGAAAATACAAGTAATGAAATTGAAGATTTAGTAGATGAAATAGAATTTTAGTAATTAGAAAAGGTAGGAAAGTATAATGAACAATCAAGAATATCATAAACCAGTCTTATATAACGAAACGATAGAAAATATAATAGATAAAAGACCTTTAATTTATGTAGATTGTACATTAGGTGGAGGGGGACATACAGAAGGAATTTTACAAAATTCTACTGAAGATTCTAAAGTTATAGCTATTGATCAAGATGATCAAGCAATTAAATTTGCAAAAAAAAGATTAGAAAAATATGAGAATAAATTACAAATATTTAAAGATAATTTTAAAAATTTAGATACTGTAATTTATTTAGGTGGATATGAAAAAGTTGATAGAATACTTATGGATATTGGAGTATCTTCTACACAATTAGACGATGTTGAAAGAGGATTTTCTTATAAATATGAAGCAAAACTTGATATGAGAATGAATAGAGATTTAAAAATTAGTGCTTGGGATGTAGTAAATAAATTTTCAGAAAAAGAAATAGCGGATATAATTTATAAATATGGTGAAGAACCAAAATCAAGGAAAATAGCAAAAAATATAGTGGAGTATAGAAAAAATAAAAATATAGATACGACGATAGAATTATCAAATATTGTAATAAAATCAATCGGTAAAAGTATGAAAAAACATCCATCTAAAAGAACTTTTCAAGCAATAAGAATATTTGTAAATAAAGAGCTTGAAGTTTTGGAAGAAGCGATGGATAAAGCAGTAAATCTTTTGAATGATAAAGGGAAGTTGTTAATAATAACATTTCATTCATTAGAAGATAGAATGGTAAAAGAGAAATTTAGAAATTATGAAAATCCTTGTACTTGCCCTAGTGATTTTCCTGTTTGTGCTTGTGGAAATAAAAGTTTAGGAAAAGTATTAACGAAAAAGCCTATTGTAGCTAAAGACGAGGAATTAAATGAAAATAATAGAGCACATTCAGCGAAATTAAGAATTTTTGAAAGGAGATATTAAAGTATGGAAGCTAGAAATATGATACAAAAAAGAAAGTTACAAATGATGGAAATACCGAAAGTAAAGACAATAAAGCAATATGATAACTTTTATAATGGAAATACAATAATAGCTCCAAGTAGAAGAGTAGTAATTCCTAACACAAAAACAAATAGAAAAAAACAAGGAGTAAAGCAAACAAAGACTTACGGAAATATACGAGTAAAATATGAAAGAAAAGTAAAAGGAGCTAATATGAAAAAAGTAGGAACAGCATTTTTTATGATATCTATTTTATTGGTATTAATGATATTTCAAATGTGGTTAAGTTACGGAGTTTCAAAATCGGGAGATGAAAAAAGGAAATTAGATGAAAATTTAAAAGAATTAAAATTAGAAGTAGAAGGTTTAGAAAATAAATATATTTCAAATTTTGATTTGAAGCAAGTAGAAAATATGTCACGTGATATGGGATTTGTTCCAAATGATAATATTGAGTATGTAAAAGTTAATTCAAAATAAAGTAAAGAGGTGTACTAGATTTAGTACATTTTTTATTACAAAATAATAATATATTGGTTTGTTTATAAATATTTTTATAAAAAAGTAGAAAATATAATAAAAAATATGATATAATGAAGCATAAATCAATAAAAAAGGAGGTACAATCTTGGCAAAAGAAATGTTGAAAAAAATACAAAATGTAGAAGTAGAAGCTAATGAGTTGATTTCAAAATCTATTGAAACTACTAACCAGTTGGCACGAGAAAATGAAATTAAGATAAAAAAAGATGGCGAAAAAATATTGAGTGAAACAAGAAAACAGTTACAAGATGAGTATGATGAAGCTGTAAAAAAAGCCAATGAAATTGCAAATGATCTCCTTGCTAAAGAAAGAGAGTTTATAGCATCTAATATATTAAATATTGATGAAAATAAAATTGATGAAATAGCAAGTATATTAAAAGAGAGGATTGTGGAATAATGGCAATAGTTAAAATGACAAAATTTAATTTAATTGCTTTTAAATCACAAAAATTGAAATTATTAAAAAATTTACAAAAATTTAAAGAAGTAGATTTTATAGATATTGTTTTGGAAGAAAAAACAAATTTAACTAAAGTAGAGAACTTGGAAGAATTAACGAGAGTAGATGAAAGAATTACAAGTGTTAAAAATGCAATTGATTTGTTAAGAAAATATAATGCAGTGGATAAAAGTTTAAAAGCAATGATTAAAGGAAATGATAATTATACTTATGAAGAGTTATCAAAAAAAGTAATTTTAGAGTATGATTGGAAGAAAATTTGTGAAGAATTAAGAATATTATCAAATAAATATTTAGAAATAAAAACACAAATTACAAAAAGATACAATGAAATAGATGAACTGTCAATTTGGAATAAATTGGATGTAAATCCACAAGAATTGAAAAAATTGAAAAAGGTTACGAGCTATTTGGGAACTATTCCGATAAAATTAAAAAATAATTTTATTGAAAGTATTTCTAAATTATCTTATACATATTATGAAGAATTAAAAATAACAAAAGATGAAATTTATTATCTAATTCTTTCGTATAATTCAGCAGAAGAAAATGAAAAAATATTAGAAATATTAAAAGCAAATAGTTTTTCATTGAATAATTTAGAATTAAATGAAGTTCCAAAGGAAAGAATAGAAATTTTAAAAGAAGAAATCTCAGAGCTAAAAGCTGAAAAGAGAGTAATAAAAGAAGAGATAAAAGTTTATAAAAATGAAGTCAAAGATTTGGAAGCAGTTTATGATTATTTAATTAATAGAAAATTGAGAATTGAAACTATAGAAAAATTAGTTCAGACAGATAAAGTTTTTGGAATAGAAGGTTGGATACCGACAATAAAAGTTAAAGAATTTGAAGAAAAAATAAAAGAAATTGTTGGAGAAGATTATTATTTAGAAATGGAAGAAGCAGAACGAGATGACGAAAAAGTACCGATAAAATTAAAAAATGGAGTATTAGCTTCAGCATTTGAAAGTTTAACGGCAATGTATGCTTATCCAAAATATAACGAAGTGGATCCAACGCCGTTCATTGCACCGTTTTACATAATATTCTTTGGAATGATGGGAGCAGATGCCGGATACGGAGCAGTTTTATTATTGGCAACTTGGTTTATATTAAAATTTGCAAATTTGAATAAGAAAACGAAATTATTTATACAATTCTTTTTCTATTTAAGTTTTTCAGTTATAATTTGGGGAATTTTATATGGATCGTATTTTGGGTTATCAATTCCAGGACTTTGGAAAATGATAGATCCAGCAACAGAATATAATAAACTTTTAATAGGATCTGTATTATTTGGAATAGTTCACATATATTTTGGTCTAGGATTAAAAGCTTATTTACTATTAAAAGCTAAAAAACCTTTAGATGCCATATATGATGTATTATTTTGGTATATGGCTTTATCAGGTGGAATTTTATATTTAACATTAAAAATGTTAGGACTTGGAGTAACTGTTGCAACAATTTCAGGGATTGTGTCTGTAATAGGTATGATTGGAATTGTTTTAACAGGTGGAAGAGATGCTAAGAGTTTTGGAGCAAAATTTGGTGGTGGACTTTATAGTCTTTATGGAATTTCAAGTTATGTAGGAGATTTTGTATCGTATTCAAGACTTATGGCTTTAGGACTTTCGGGTGGATTTATTGCTCAAGCAATTAACATGATTATTGGAATGATAAGTGGTTCATGGATAGGATTGATGTTTGTACCGTTTATTTTCATAGGAGGACATTTTTTTAATATGTTTTTAACATTTTTAGGCGGATATGTCCATACATCAAGACTTATGTATGTTGAGTTTTTCGGGAAATTTTATGAAGGTGGAGGACGTCCATTCAAAGACTTTAGAGAAGAAAGTAAATATATTAATTTAGAAGATTAAAAAATAAAAATAAAAAAGATAAAATTAGGAGGAAAATAAAATGAATATGTCACAATTATTAGCACAACATGGAGGAGTTCTATTTGCAGCATTAGGAGGAGCTTTAGCAACATTATTAGCAGGATGGGGTTCAGCAGTAGGAGTAGGAACAGTTGGGGAAGTAGCAGCAGGATTAATGATTGAAGAACCTGAAAAATTTGGGAAATCATTAGTATTACAATTATTACCAGGGACACAAGGATTATATGGTTTTGTTATAGGATTAATGGTTTTAGGGAAATTGAATGCAGAATTGACAGTTGCAAATGGAATAGGAATATTTATGGCATGTTTACCAATTGCAATAGCAGGATTTGGGTCAGCAGTAGCTCAAGGAAGAGTAGCGGCAGCAGGAATTACTTTATTGGCTAAAAATGAAGAACAATCTACTAAGGGTATTATTTATGCAGTAATGGTAGAAACTTATGCATTATTAGCATTCGTAGTTTCAATTATGTTATTAGGTAGATTTTAAGTTTAATTACTAATTTTGAAAATAATTGAAATGAAAGGATGTGAAAAAATGTCTAGTTTAGATAATTTAACATCAAAAATATTAAGTGATGCAAAAGAAAAAGCAGAAGAAATTATAAAAAATGCTAAAATTAAAGAGGAAGAAAAATATAAGGCAGAAATAAAAAAATATAATTCAAAAAAAATGACACTGGAAGAAAGTGCGTTAAAAGAAAGAGAATTAGCAGTTGAAAGAATAAAGTCAAGTGCAAAATTAAAAGCAAGAAATGAAAAATTAGAAGCAAGACAAAAAATAATAGATAACGTAATTGAAAAATTAAAAGAAAAATTAGTTAATATGTCTGAAGTAGAATATATTTCATACATTGAAAAAAATGTAGATAGAAGTACATTAGGAAATAAAAAATTAATTGTGAAACAAGAATATCTTAATAAAGTGAAAGAAGTATTTTCTGGAGCAAATATATCAGAAAATGAATTTGTAAATTCAGGATTTCTTGTAGAAGAAAATGGGATTCAAGACAATTACACTTTTGAGATAAAATTAGATTTTATGAGAGATGAATTGGAAGTAGAAATTTCTAAATTACTTTTTTCATAATAAAATAAGGGAGAGAGTAAATGAAAAGAAAAGATTACGGTCAAAGTGTCGTAATGGTTAGAGTTTTAGAAAAAAAACTTTTAACTAAAAATAGACTAGACAGAATGATTGAAGCGGAAACTCCCGAAGAAGTGATGAAACAATTAAGTGAAACAGAATATTCACAAAATATGTTTGATATTCAACAACCACAAGAATATGAACAAGAACCAACTGGTGAAGAGCAAGGGTTTGGAGCGAAAGTGAAGAACTTCTTTAAAATGTTTATTGACGAAAATT
>CALHVR010000062.1 GCA_938037005.1 uncultured Leptotrichiaceae bacterium
TTTTCTAATTGATAACCAATCATTTTAACTTCAACATTTTTAAGTTCAGTTATTAATTTTTTTTCAGTTAATTCAATATTTTTTATTTCCTCCTCTAATATTTTTATATTTTCATTCATTTTTTTATTTTCATTAGATTTTTCTTCAATTAATTTTTCTTTTTCTAAAATATCATTTTTCAATTTATCTTTTATTTCTTCTTTTTTAATTTCAAATTTTTCTAATTCTGTTTGTTCATTCAATAATTTAATATAATCTTTTTCAATTTCTAAATATCTTTGCTCATTACTTTCAGTTTTAACTTTTAATATCTCATATTCTGTATTTACAACATTTAATTTTTGAGTATATTCTGATAAATCTTCTATTTTTTCTAATTTACTTTCTATTTCTTTAATATTTTTTTCATTTTCAATTATAAATTCATCTATTTTTTCTAAAATATTTATATTTTCATTAATTTTATTTTTTCTATTTTCAATTATTTTATCATTTTCACTAATTTCATAACTCAAAGTATTTATTTGATTTTGTTTTCTATTATAATCATTATTAAAATTATCAAAATCAAGTATAAATTCTCTAAATTTATTTAAAATGCTTATATTTTCATCAACCTTTTCAACTTTTAATGCTTCGCCTTTTTCAATCCTTTTTTTTATTTCTAATAATCTTTTTTCATATTCGTTATTCTTTATTTCTATTTTTTTTATTTCAATTTCTATCTCATTTAATTCCGTTTTTCTTTCAAGCAATTCATCTTTACCTTTTACTGTATATCCTCCAGTAATTCTACCTCTTGCTGTTATTATATCACCGTCAAGAGTTACAATTCTATCATTATAACCCTCTTTTAATAATTTTCTCCCAATCTCAATATTTTTAACAACCACAGCATTTCCAAATATAAATTCTATCACTCTATCTATATTTTTATCATATTTAACTAAATTTCGTGCAAAATCAATAACGCCTTCAATTTTCGGCAATTTATCATTTATTTTAAAAATTTTTATACTGTCTAAAGCTAAAAACGATGCTCTTCCTAATTTTTTTTCTTTTAAAATTTCTATTAATTTTTGTGCAACTTCACTTGTTGTAACTACAATATCTTGAAATGATGAACCTGACAATGTTTGAAATGCTTGTCCATATTCTTTTGGAATATCTATCAAATTAATAAATGCTCCTATTATTCCCTCATTTTTATTATTTAAAAGATATTTTACGCCTTTATAAAAAGTTTCATTATTTTCTATTATATTTTTTATTACTCTTTTTTTAGAATTCAAATTCTCAAGTTTATAAAAAATATTATTTTTTTCTTTATTTATTTCATTGTATTTCAAATTTAATTTACTTAAAAGATTTTCTATTTCTAATATTTCTTTTTCTTTTTCTATTTTGATTTTTTCTTGTAATATTTTTTCATTTTCAAATTTTTCTTTATTTTTTTCAATTTCACTAAATTCTTTTAACAAATAATTTTTTTCATTTTGAAGTCTTTTTATTTCATTATTTCCAGTTAAAATTCTTTTTTCTAAATCTTGATTTTCATATTTTAATTTAACTTTATCTACTTCATAATTTTGATTTTTTTCTTTATTCTTTTTCAAATTACTTAATAATATCTCTTTTTCATTTTTTAAACTTTCAACTTTATTTTCTATTTTGTTTTTCTCTTCTTTTACATTAACAAAATTTTCTTTTATACTTTTCAATTCTTTTTTTGAATTTTCTAATATCTCGCTTTTTTCTTTTAAATCAACTTCAACTATTTCTTTTCTTTTTGATTTTTCTGTAGCTTCTGTTTCTAAATTTGAAAGTTTGTTATTTAATTTTACAAAATCATCTTTTAAATTTTCAACTTCTGTAAAAATATTTTTATTTTCATTTTTTTCATTTTCTAATCTTTTATAATAATTTTCTCTTTTTTCATTTACAAGTTCAAGCTCTTCTTCGTGTGCATTAAACTTTGAACGAATTAAAGATAGTTCAACATCTAATTTTTCTTTTTCTTCATCATACTGATTTTTTAAATTTAATTTTGTATCTATATTATATTCTAAAATCATAAATTTTTGTGTTTCAATTTTATCAGTATAAGTTTTGAAAAGTTTTGCTTTCATACTCTCATCTTTTAAATATTTTACCCTATTTTCAAGATCTTTTTCTACATACTCTACTTTTTCAATTTCATTTTTTACTTCTTTTAATTTTTTTATTGAATCCTCTTTTTCTATTTTTGCCCTTTTAACCCCAGCAGCTTCCTCTATTATCTCCTTAAGTTCTTTTGGATTTGATGATATAATTCGTTCAACTCTTCCTTGACCTATAATAGAATAAGCTTGTTTTCCAATCCCTGTATCCATAAAAAGATTATTTATATCTTTAAGTCGTACTTTTCTATTATTGATTAAATAATCATTTTCTCCACTTTTAAATATTCGTCTTGTTATTTTCACTTCTGAAAAATCAATATCCAAATATCTATCTTCATTTTCAATAATTAAACTTACTTCAGCCATAGACTTTGCTTTTTTATTTTTCCCACCTGAAAATATTACATCAGCACTTTCTTTTGCTCTTATATTTTTATAACTTTGTTCCCCTAATACCCAAAGAATTGCATCCAAAATATTACTTTTCCCACTACCATTTGGTCCAACTATTGAAGTTATTCCTCTATTAAATTCTATAATTGTTTTATCTGCAAACGACTTAAATCCCGATAATTCTAATGCTTTTAAGTACATTTTTTACCATCCTAATTTTCTCAATTTTGATTTCATTATTTATTAAACTCTGCATATTCTTTTAGTCCTTCATCTAACGAATATTCATAGTTCCAACTCGTATTTTTTCTAAGTAATTCATTGCATAATCTTGAATCTCTAATATCACCCAATCTAGGCTCTCTATAATTTGCTTTCATTTCATATCCTAAATATTTTTTCATCGTATTAAATAATTCATTTATTGACGTTTTTTCATTTGTTGAAACATTCATTGTTATATTTTTTACATTTTCAACTGCTGCTATATAATTTGCTTTAGCAACATCTTTCACATATATAAAATCTCTCGTTTGTTCTCCATCTCCATCAATATAAACTGGTTCATTCGCTCGAATTTTATCATTAAATATAGATATAACTCCTGCTTCTCCATGAGCACTTTGTCTAGGGCCGTAAACATTAGAATATCTAAATATTATATAATCTAATCCAAATAAACTATTATACATTCGTATATAATGTTCTCCAAATACTTTAGTTAATCCATATGGTGCTAGTGGTTCTATCTTACTATTTTCTCTTGATACACTCTCTTCAGGAATACCATAAGCCGCAGCAGTACTTGCAAATAATATTTTTCCTACTTTAAATTCAAGGCACATATCAAGAACATTTATAAGTCCAATAATATTTTCTTCTGCATCATAAAGTACATTATTTGTTGATACTGATACACTCACTTGTGCCGCTTCATGAAATACGTATTTTATATCTTTATTTTCCTCAAATACTTTTTTCAAACTTTCTCTATCTCTTATATCTACTTCATAAAATTTATAATTTTTTAAATGTTCAATATTTTCTAATTTTCCTCCAACAAGATTGTCTACTATTATTATTTCATAATCTTTTTCATCAAATTTATCTGCAATATGTGAACCTATAAACCCAGCTCCACCTGTTATTAATATTTTATTCATCTCTATTTTATGTTAATTTTACTTAACATATCCTCCTTTTTCTTTATCTTTTTATAATTTTATTTTTTAAATATGGTATAAACTCCTTAAGATTGATTGATTCAGCTTGATTATTTTCTTTTTCTTTTAAAAAATATTTTTTATTTCTATTTACTATTATTTCCGCCTTCGTTTCTTCCTTCTTATCAAATTTAGCATCTGATTTTGGAACAGAAAGTTGAAATTGTGAATATTTATTAAATGTTGTAGCAATCATAAAAAATATTAATAACATAAATATAACATCAATAAGATTAAGCATTGATATTTCTACATTCTGCCTACTTCTTCTATTAGAAAATTTCATTTTTTTCAGTTTTCTTCAAAACTTTATTTTTATTTTTTTTCACTCTTCCCATAATATGCAAAGCCGCTCTCTCCATTTCCAACGCTATTGCATCTATTCTTCTATTAAAGTAATTATAAAAAATTAAAGAAGGTATCGCTACAATTAGACCAAACGCCGTAGTATACAGTGCCTCAGATATTCCAGCTGCAACTATTTTTGAACTTTCAGCACTCGCAGATAACGCCGAAAACGATGTTATCATTCCCGTTACTGTCCCAAGAAGCCCCAACTGAGGTGCC
>CALHVR010000063.1 GCA_938037005.1 uncultured Leptotrichiaceae bacterium
AAATGAAAATATTGCATTGTAAAAATATAAAAAATCATCGTGATGATATATTGAAAATAAAGAGTATTGATTCGAATTTTAATTATAATTTTGAGGAAGAGGAACTTTTTTTGCTTCGGTCAGAGAGAGGTAAACTGTATGGATATTCGATAGTTAAAATAGATAAAGAAAAAGCAGTGTTATTTAAAATTTTTATAATTCCAAGATTAAGAAATAATGGATATGGTACCATTTTATTAAATAATATTGTAAGTTGGCTAATAAATAATGAATACGATAATTTAATAGTTGAAAATCATAAACAGATGAATAATTTTTTAGAAAAACAAAAATTTGTTAAAACAGAAAATGGGTATGAATTGAATAATTTGTTAGAATTAAAAAAAGAAGAAAAAACATTGTTATTTGTTTCAAAATTTGCAATAGTAATTAATGTCGTTTTAGCTTTTTTAAAAATAATTTCAGGAAAATTCTTTAATAGTTCGTCATTAGTAGCAGATGGATTAAATTCTTTATCAGATTTAGTAACTAATATTATCGTTATTTTAGGTTTAAAAATGGGAAGAAATATTGAAGATAAAGAGCATCCTTATGGTCATGGTAAAATAGAATCAATTTTTAGTGTAATTATTGGAACGTTTATAATGTTAACAGCTATCGATATGGTAAGAAGTAATTTGTCGAATATATTTGTAAGTGAAAAAAAAATAATAGTAACTCCTATTGTTTTAGTTATAACATTAATTGCATTAATAATTAAAGTATTACAATTTATATATATGAAATATAAAACGAAAAAATATAAAGGACCGTTAATAAAATCGTTATTAAAAGATTATAAATCAGATATAATTATAACAATTTCAGTCTTATTAGGTATAGTATTATCTAAAATAAATCCAATGTTTGATATTTTAATTGGGACACTTGTTGGGATTAATATATTGAAATCGGGATACGAATTAATAAGTGAAAATGCTCATATTTTAATGGACTTACAAGATGAAAAATTACTTGAAAATATAAAAATAGATATTTCTGAAATAGAAGAAGTAAAAAATGCACATGATTTTAGAATGACGACATCAGGAAAATCTATATTTTTAACATTAGATATAAGAGTGGATAAAAATAAAACGGTTGAAGAGGCACATGATTTAACAAATGAAATAACTAAATTAATTAAACATAAATACCAACATGTAAAACAAGTTATAATTCATGTAGAACCGATGTATTTAAAAGAGTGAATTTATATGAGTAGAAAAATATATAAATTATTATTTATGAAAATTGTTTTATAGTAAAAGTTAAAAAATATTTTAGATATAAAAATTATAATGAAACACTTTAAATTACAATTTATAAAATACTCAGTTTTAACTGAGTATTTTTTTATTAAAAAAATAGTTGACAAAAAACGATTAAAGTTGTAAACTATTTATATAAAGCGATTACAAGTTTAAACGAAAAGGAGTGTAAATATAAAATGGAAGAAACTATAACTAATGCAGAGTGGGAAATATTGAAGGTTGTGTGGGCAAATAAAGAAGTTACAAGTAGTTTTGTATCAGAGATTTTATGTGAAAAAATGAATTGGAAAAAAGCTACAGTCAAAACATTGTTAAACAGAATGCTTGAAAAAAATATATTGCAGAAAAGAAATGTGATGAATAAATATATTTATTATACAAATTTAAACGAAATAAAAACTACTGAGAAAAATGCTGTTCAAATGATAACAAGAGTTTGTAGTAAAAAAGTTGGTAAAGTTTTAGAAAATATAATAGATGAGGTAGAAATTAGTAAAGATGATATTGATAAAATTATGAAAAAATTGAAAGAAAAGAGAAAAAATGCACCAGAGGAAATAAAATGTAATTGTGTAAAAGGGCAATGTAGTTGTGGTAGAAGCTAAAAAACTAGAGTAATTAAAATATTATAAATTATAAATTATAAAAAGATTTTAAGAAAAAATTGAAATGGAGGAAATAAGATGAAAACAGCAAGTTATACAGTTATTGGATTAAATTGTGCGAGTTGTGCAAGTGCAGTGGAGAAATCATTAAATAAAAATGAAGGGATAGAAGCAAAGGTCAATATAGCGACAGAAAAAGCAACGATACAATTTGATGAAAAAAAATATAATTTTGAAAAAATAAGAGAAATAGTAAGAAAAACTGGATATGATATAATAGAGGATATTTCGGAAGATAAAAAAGTGGAGATATATGAAAAAAAGATAAAAGAAATTAAAATAAATTTAATGATGGCAGTAATATTTTCAATACCGTTATTATATGTTTCTATGGGACATCATATGTTAAAATGGTGGCTTCCAGAAATTTTAGATTATAAAAAATATCCAATTAATTTTGCAATAATTCAATTAATTTTAACTTTACCAATTATATATTCAGGAAAAGATTTTTTTATAAATGGAGTGAAAAAACTTGTTAGACGAGAGCCTAATATGGATTCATTAATTGCGATAGGGTCAGGTTCTGCATTTATTTATAGCTTTGTATCAACTATAATAGCTATTTTAAATCCAGAAAATGCAGAACATTACGCAATGAATTTACATTATGAATCGGCAGGAATAATTATAACTTTAATAACTTTGGGGAAATTGCTTGAAGCTAGGACAAAAGGAGAAACATCAAGTGCAATAAAAAAACTTATTGGATTACAACCTAAAAAGGCAAAAGTTTTAGCTGATGGAAAAGAAATTGAAATATTAATTGAAAATGTTGTTGTTGGGGATATTGTCGTTGTAAAACCTGGAGAAAAAATACCTGTTGATGGAATTGTTATAAATGGAGAAACTTCGGTAGATGAAGCGATGATAACAGGAGAGAGCATTCCTATTACTAAAAAAGAGGGAGATAAAGTAATTGGTGGAAGTATAAATAAAAATGGAGCTATACAAATTAAAGCAACTGAAATAGGCAGAAATACGGTATTGAGTCAAATTATAAAATTGGTGGAAGAAGCTCAAGATTCTAAAGCACCAATTTCAAGAATGGCAGACATTGTAGCAGGATATTTTGTTCCGATCGTAATTGTAATTGCGATAATTACAGGAATTATTTGGTATATGACTGGGGCAGGTATTGTGTCAGCAATTTCATTTTTTGTATCGGTACTTGTGATTGCGTGTCCGTGTGCTTTAGGACTTGCAACGCCTACATCAATAATGGTTGGAACTGGGAAAGGTGCAGAAAATGGAATATTAATTAAAAGTGGAGAAGCATTAGAAATAACACATAAAATAAAAACAGTAATATTTGATAAAACAGGAACAATTACAGAAGGAAAGCCGTATTTAACAGATTTTATCATTTTTAATAAATTTAATAAAAATGAAATTTTACAATATATTGTGAGTGTTGAGAAAAAATCAGAACATCCACTTGCTGAAGCTATTGTAAATTATGGGCTTAAAAAAAATGTAGAAATACTTGAAAGTACAAGATTTATAGCAATGTCGGGATACGGGGTTAGAGCTACAATAAATGATAACAATATTCAAATTGGAAATAAAAGATTGATGAAAATAAGTGAAGTTGAAGGTTTTGAAGAAGGGAATACAGAATATGAAAGGTTATCAAATGAAGGGAAGACACCTATGTATATTTCTGTGAATGGTAAATTTGCTGGAATTGTTGCTGTGGCAGATATTGTGAAAGATACAAGTTGTGAAGCTGTAAAAAAATTACATAAATTGGGAATAAAAACGATTATGTTAACAGGTGATAATAAAAAAACTGCAAAGTTTATTGCTAAGCAAGTTGGAATAGATGAAGTGATTTCAGAAGTTTTACCAGATCAAAAAGCAAATAAAGTTAAAGAGCTTCAAGCTAACGGCGAATTTGTCGCAATGGTTGGAGATGGAATAAATGATTCTCCAGCTTTAGTCCAAGCAAATGTTGGTATTGCGATTGGAAGTGGAACTGACATTGCGATAGAAGCTGCAGATATTGTCTTGATACGAAGTGATTTGAATGATGTTGTTAGTGCTATAAAATTAAGTAGAGCGACAATAAGAAATATAAAAGAAAACTTATTTTGGGCATTTATTTACAATGTTGTTGGAATACCTATAGCGGCAGGAGTATTATTTGCTTTATATAATGGTCCAAAATTAAATCCAATGATTGCTGCATTTGCAATGTCACTTAGTTCGGTATCGGTGTTGTTAAATGCGTTGAGATTGAAGTTATTTAGTGTGAAATAAGTTAAAATGAAATAATATAGGAAAAAGTCTGGTGTGGGAGCTAATCAATTCTTTATTCAAGTAATGTATATAAAAATAAAATAGTAGCTAAACTAGGATAAAGATAAAACTTTATCCTTTTTTGTTTTATCGTAAAATGTAGAAAAATCAAAACTTTTATAATTAATATTGTTGTAATATATGTGAAAATATATTATAATTCTTTTATCATTGATAAAAATAATAATATTATAAAACGAAGGAGGTATTTTATGAATTTAAAATATGAAATAGAAAATAATAATATAGTTAATTTAAAAGAAAAATTACTAGAGATGAACCCGGTTGAGTTAGCAAAAGATTTAGATGAATTGGAAATAGAAAAAACAATTGAAATTTTTAACTTAATTGGAACAGAAAAGTCGTCCGAAGTATTTCCATACCTCCTTATGGAATTAAGAGAAAATTTGATTTTAAAATTAAATTCAGATTTTTTATATTATTTGATTGATGATTTATATACAGATGATATAAAAGAAATTTTAGACGAAGAAAATGAAGAAGTAAAGCAAAGAATATTTGAAATTGCATCATATAATAAAAAATTACAATTAAATGTTCAGTTAAATTTTGAAGAAAATTCAGCTGGGGCAATTATGTCTGCTGATTTCGTTAAAATTTCAGAAGATGATACGGCATTAATTGCAATGAAAAAAATAAAATCACAAGAAAGAATAGCAGAAACAATATCATATTGTTATGTAACAAATGAGCGTTCAAATTTAATTGGTTTAATTTCGATGAAAGAAATTTTAATAGCACAAGATGATACAATTATAAAAGATATAATGGAAACTGATATAATCACGGTAAATGTTGATGATGACCAAGAAGAAGTAACACAAATTATGTCAAAATATGATTTGATTGCACTTCCAGTTGTTGACGATAATCATAGAATTTTAGGAATTATAACGATTGACGACGTTTTGGATATCATTGAATCAGAAACAACAGAAGATATACAAAAAATGAGTGGAATTAGTCCAACTGATGGGAATTATTTAGAGCTATCATCATTTGAAATTAGTAAAAGTCGTATAGTTTGGCTTTTAATTTTAATGGTTTCAGCTACAGTATCTGGGAGCATAGTGACTGCAAATCGTAATATTACTACAATTACCTCGATTTTAATATTTATGCCAATGATAATGGATACAGCAGGAAACGCTGGATGCCAATCAAGTGCAATGGTTATTAGGGGAATTATTGTAGATAAAATGAAATTTTCAAATTTATTCAGTATTATAAAAAAGGAATTTTTAAATTCTATTATTTTAGGGACATTCTTGTTTATTGTGAATACATTGAGAATAATTATATTTATGCCAAATGTAAAGTGGGAAATGGCAATACTTGTATCACTTACAATTTTAATAATAGTAACTTTAGCAAATATCATTGGAGGGATTTTACCAATGATAGGAGAGGCTTTAAAAATAGATCCTGCAAGCATGAGTGGACCGTTACTTACAACAGCGTGTGATGCAATTTCGTTGACTGCATATTTCACTTTAGCAAAATTATTTCATGCGGGAGGATTGATATAGATGTTTTATACAAAAGAACAATTATTTGATATTTTACCTGCGTATATTCGTGAAAAAAATGTAGATGAAATAAGAGATATTTTTATTGATTATAATATTGTAGATTTATCGGAAATATTTGAGACACTTGACACTTACGAAGCAATATTTTGTTTTAGAGTATTGCCAAAAGATATAAGTGCAAGATTATTTTCATATTTATCTTCAGAAAAACAACAAAGATTAGTTGAAATTTTGAGTTCACAAGATATTTTTAACATTATAGATAACATGTTTAGTGATGACATTATCGAATTTATGGAGGAAATGCCTGCAAATGTTATAAAAAAAATATTATTGTCTGTACCAGATAAAGATAGAAAAAAAATTAATAAATTATTAAGTTATAAAGAATTTACAGCAGGATATATGATGTCGTCTGATTTTGTAGAATTACATAGCAATATTACTGTTGAAAATGCGATTAAAATAATAAAAAGTAAAGCAAATTTAGTTGAGACGATAGATGTTTGTTATATAAGAGATAAGTATCGTAAATATTTAGGTGTAGTTCATTTAAGAGATATAATTGTAGCAAAAGAAGAAACGATTTTAAAAGATTTAGTACAAGAAAAAGATATTTATGTTTATAGTTATACAGATCAAGAAGAAGTAGCGAAATTACTTAGAAAATACGATATTACGTCTATTCCAGTTTTAAATAACGAAAATAGACTGATTGGAATAATAACTGCCGATGACGTTATTGACGTCTTAGTGGAAGAAGCAACAGAGGATATTCATAAAATGGTGGGGGTTACTCCAACAGAGGGCTCTTATATGAATACAAGTATAATTGAAATGGTTAAATCACGTATTTCTTGGCTTTTAATACTTATGATTTCAGGATCATTTACAGGATACATTTTACAAACATTTGAAGATAAATTAAGTGCAGTTGCAGTCTTGGCAGCTTCAGTTCCAGTAATAATGTCAACATCAGGAAATGCTGGAAGTCAATCGAGTTCATCAATAATTCGTGCAATAATAGTTGAGCATTTATCTTTAAAGAAAAATTTTTGGGATATAATAAAAAAAGAATTTTTAATAAGTTTACAGTGTGGAATGATTATTTTTATAGTAAATATAATGAGATTATTGATTTTTAGCCCAGCAGATATGAATTTAAACATGGCAATTGTTGTATCGCTTGCGATAGTTGTATCATTAACACTTGCTAATATTGTAGGAGGATTGCTACCATTAATTTCAGAAGCATTAAAAATAGATCCAGCAAGTATGGCTTCACCAGTTATAACGACATTAGTTGACGCCGTGAGTTTGTTTGTTTATTTTTGGTTAGCGACTGTTATTTTAAAAATATAAATTTTGATATAATAAAAGGAGAAAAATGAAGTATTTAATTAAATTATTAGATTTGAAAAATATACTTGAGTTTGTTGAAACAAATTTGATAAAAATAATAATTTCAATAATTGTTTTTAAAATTTTAAAATATTTAAAGAAGTATGCGAATAAAATTTTGAAGACAATATTAATAAAAGCAAAAGTTGATGAAGGAATAAGTACATTTTTAAGATCGTTATTTTCAGTGTTTTATTTTACAGTAGTTTTTTATATAATAATCGGATTTTTTGGAATAAATATTAATTCAATTACGGCATTTATTGGAGCAGCAGGTTTAATATTTGGACTTGCGTTTAAAGAAACATTGGCTAATTTTTGTGGAGGTGTAATTATATTAACATTTAAACCATTTAAAGTGGGAGATGTTATAGAATTTAATAACTATATGGGAGAAGTTAAAAGTATAGAGCTTTTTTATACAAAAATTAAAAATCCACAACATGAATTAGTAATAATTCCAAATGGAATGATAACGAATAATGAAGTTAGAAATATTACAAAAGAAGAAGTAAGAAGATTAGATTTACAGATATCTGTATCTTATAATAGTAATATAAAACAAGTTAAGGAAGAACTGAAAAATATAGTTGATGAATTAACGAAAACAGAAAATATATTAGAAGATGACAAATATATTTTTAGAAATCCAGAAGCTGTAATAGGTGTTGGTGAATTGGCTGATTCTGCTATAATTTTTGATGTTTATGTTTATGTTGATAGTGATAAATATTTGAAAGTTAAGCATAAATTAAATGAAGAAATAAAAATGAGATTTGATGAAAAAAATATTGAAATTCCATATCCGCAAATGGATATACATATAAATCAAGTTAAATAGAAAAGAGGAAAAAATGGACTTACAAATAAAAACGTTTGTAAACGATAATGTAGCAGCAAGTAATTGTTATGTTTTGTCAAGAGAAAAAGAGTGTTATATAATAGATCCGGGTTCTTATGATATGAGTGAAGTTATAGAGTATATAAAAGATGAAAAACTAGAGTTGAAAGGGATATTACAAACGCATGGCCATTATGATCATATTTTAGGTATACCAAGTATTATTGAGTATAAAAATATTCCAGTCTATGTGAGTGAAAATGGATATGATTTTTTATATAATCCTGAATTATCTTTAAGCATTTATGGATATAAGAATTTTGTAATTTCAAAAGAGATAGAAGTAAGAAAATTAAAAGAAAATGATGAAATATTTGGATTTAAAATATTAGGAACACCGGGACATAGTAGTGGAGATATTTGTTATTATGATGAAGAGTGTGGAATATTATTTTCAGGAGATACGATGTTTAAAGGGACATATGGAAGAGTAGATTTGCCGACAAGTAATAGTGCAGATATGTGGAAGTCTTTGCAAAAATTAATATCACTTCCAAATACGACTATGGTTTATCCAGGACATGGAGATGTAACAACGATAGGAATTGAAAAAAATCTTTATTCATATTAATGAATGTTTTTTGAAAAAGAGTGTTATTTATGATATAATTTGAAAAATAATTTTAGGAGGAAATATGATTTATACGTTAACGTTAAATCCTGCTTTAGATTATGATATGTATTTAAGTGATGATTTAAAAGTAGGTGAGTTAAATTTAGCTAGAGAAGTAAAGTATAGAGCTGGAGGAAAGGGAATAAATGTTTCTAAAGTTTTGAAAAATTTGGGTATAGAGTCAACGGCATTTGGTTATGTTGCTGGATTTGTTGGAGATTTTATAGTGAAAGATTTGGAAAAAGATGGGATTAATTCAAAGTTTGTGGAGTTAGAAGGTTGTACAAGAATTAATGCTAAAGTAAACGGAAATGATATTGAAACGGAACTTACAGGAGTTTCACCTACAATTTCAGAAGAAAATTTGCAAAAATTGATAGAAAAAATGTCTGAATTAAAAGATGGCGATATTTTAGTTTTAGCTGGAAGTATTCCGGGTACAGTGTCAAGTAATATTTATAAAAGATTGTCTGAAAACATAAAAGCAAAAGTTGAAATTGTTTTAGATACGAGAGGAAATTTAATTCAAGAAAATATGCACAGAAATTTATTTATTAAACCTAATATTCATGAATTAAGAGAAATGTTTGGAGAAAAATTAGAAATAAAAGAAGAAATTGTCAATAAATGTAAATATTTTTTAGATAAAGGAATTAAAAATGTAATTTTATCACGTGGAGGAGAGGGAGCTTTATTAGTAAATAAAGACTTTGTATTAGAAGCAAATGTTCCTAAAGGAGAATTAATTAATTCAATAGGAGCTGGAGATTCAATGGTTGCTGGATTTGTTGCCGGATATGTGAAAGGTATGACATTGGAGGATTCGTTTAAATTAGCGGTAGCAGCAGGAAGTGCAACGGCATATTCTTATGGATTAGCAGAAAAAGAATTGATTGAAAAACTATATTTAGAAATAAATATATTAAAAGAAAGTTATTAACTATAGGTGTTGATAGAAAAAAAGAAAGGTGATGATTAAATGAAAATCTCAGATTTATTAATTAAAGAAAGAATTAATTTAGATGTTAAATCAACAGAAAAAGAAGATGTAATAAGAGAATTAGCAAGATTACATGAAGCAACAGGAGTATTAGAAGACTACGAAGGATATGTTGAGGCATTGTTAGCAAGAGAAGCACAAAGTTCTACAGCATTAGAAGAAGGTATTGCTATTCCTCATGCAAAAACTGAATTTGTAAAAATAGCGGCATTAGCAATGGGGAGAAGCACAAAAGGAGTAGATTACGATTCATTAGACGGAGAGCCTTCAAAATTATTTTTCATGATAGCGGCACCAGATGGAGCAAATAATGCACATATTGAAACATTAGCAAGATTAACACAATTATTATTGGACGATGAATTTAAAACAGCGTTAGAAAATGCTACATCACCAGATGAAGTTTTAGATATTATAAATACAAAAGAAGCTGAAAAATTAGAAAGTCAAGAAGAAAATACAGTGAAATCTGATAATACTGAAAAACCGTTTATAGTTGCTGCTACGGCATGTCCTACAGGTATTGCACATACATACATGGCAGCTGAAGCATTGCAAAAAGCGGCAAAAGAAATGGGTGTAGATATTAAAGTTGAAACAAATGGAGCAGATGGAAGAAAAAATATTTTAACAGATGAAGATATAAAAAATGCAAAAGGTGTTATTTTAGCAATAAATAGAAATATTGAAACAGCTAGATTTAATGGAAAACCGTTAATAAAAGTTGAAGCTAAAGAGGGGATTAACAATGCTAAAGAGTTAATTCAAAAAGTGTTAGACGGAAAAGCTGAAAACTTTGTAGCCAGTGGACAAACTACTGAAAGTGAAACAAAATCAAATGGAAAAGGTGGAGCTTATAAACACTTATTAAGTGGAGTTTCTTACATGTTGCCGTTAGTTATAAGTGGTGGAATTTTAATAGCATTAGCATTCTTAGCTGATTCATTAGCTGGAAATAGTAATGTTGGAGCGGGTTATGGATCGACTTCAGTAATTGCAAAACAATTAATGGAAATAGGTGGTGCAGCATTTAAGTTGTTTGTACCTATTTTAGGAGGATATATTGCTTACAGTATTGGAGAAAGAGCAGCATTAACAGCAGGATTAGTAGCTGGAGCATTAGCAGTAGCTGGTGGATCAGGGTTCTTAGGAGCAATGGCTGGAGGATTCGTTGCAGGATATGTAGTTAAATTTTTAGTAAAAGCGTTAAGTGGAATACCTAAATCATTAGCAGGATTAAAAATGATTTTACTTTATCCAGTTTTATCAGTTTTAATTACAGGATTATTAATGGTTACTATCTTAAATCCAATCGTTAGTGGAATTTATACAGGATTAAATAACTGGCTAATTTCGTTACAAGGTGGAAGTGCAGTGTTATTTGGATTATTATTAGGTGGAATGATGGCAGTTGACATGGGAGGACCTGTAAATAAAGCAGCATATGTATTTGGAACAGCTTCATTAACACCGGAAATCATTCAAGCTGGAGGAAGTTTACCAATGGCAGCAGTTATGGCTGGAGGAATGGTTCCGCCATTAGCAATTGCATTATCATCAATTTTATTTAAAAATAAATTTACTGAAGATGAGAGAGAAGCAGGACTGACTAACTGGGTAATGGGATTATCGTTTATAACAGAAGGAGCTATACCATTTGCGGCATCAGATCCTAAAACTGTAATTCCAGCAAGTATAGTTGGTTCAGCAGTAGCAGGGGCATTATCAATGATGTTTGGAATAAAAATACCTGCTCCGCATGGTGGGATTTTAGTAATGTTTTTGAGTAATAATTTTATTTTATATTTAATTTCAATTATAATTGGAGCAATAATTTCTGCAATATTGTTAGGATTAATGAGAAAAAAAGTTGATGAAGAAAAATAAAAAATGTTGATTTTTATTTAAAAATTTGATAGTATAAATATGTAAATGTAAAATTAATTTATATAGATTTTAAGGAGGACCTAATGAAATATAATTTTAAAGATTTAGGATTAAGTAACACAAAAGAAATGTTTGCTAAAGCAAATAAAGAAGGATATTCAGTTCCTGCATTCAATTTTAATAATTTAGAGCAATTACAAGCTATTATTGAAGCAGCAGTAGAAACTGGATCACCAGTAATTTTACAAGTATCAACAGGAGCTAGAAGCTATATAGGGAAAGAAATGTTACCTTGGGTGGCTAAAGCTGCAACTGCATATGTAGAAGCTTCAGGATCAGATATTCCAGTAGCTTTGCACTTGGATCATGGTCCAAACTATGCTGAAGCAAGAGACTGTATCGAATATGGATTCTCATCAGTAATGTATGACGGATCTCATCACCCTTATGATGAAAACGTTGCAGAAGCAAAACAAGTTGCTGATTTTGCACATCAACATGATGTAACAGTTGAAGCAGAATTAGGAGTATTAGCTGGAGTAGAAGATGATGTAGTTGCTGAATCACATGTATTTACTCAGCCAGATGAAGTTGAAGAATTTGTTTCAAGAACAGGTGTAGATTCATTAGCTATTGCTATTGGAACTTCACATGGAGCACATAAATTTAAACCAGGAACAGACCCTAAATTAAGATTAGATATTTTAGAAGAAATTGAAAGAAGAATTCCAGGATTCCCTATCGTATTACACGGATCTTCAGGAGTACCTCAAAAATTTGTAGAAATGATTAAAAAATATGGTGGAGAATTAGCAGATGCAATTGGGATACCAGATTCAGAATTGTTAAAAGCTTCTAAATCAGCAGTAGCTAAAATTAATGTAGATACTGATGGAAGATTAGCTTTCACAGCTGGAATTAGAGAAGTATTTGCAACTAATCCTAAAGAATTCGATCCAAGAAAATATATAGGACCAGCTAAAAATTACATGAAAGAATATTATAAAGATAAAATTAGAAATGTATTTGGTTCAGAAGGAGCATATAAAAAAGGTTCTGAAAGAAAATAGTTTTATTGTGTAAAATATAAAAAGTTAATGGTGAAAATAGTATGAATACTTTGTGTATTTATACTATTTTCTAAATAATAGTTTCAAAGAAGATGAATATTTTTTTTTTCATCTTTTTTATTTGTAAAAAATAAAAATAAATATATAGAAAAAATGAAAAAGAAAATAATTATGATAAATAGGAGGAAAAATGAAAAAAATTGATAGTACAAAATATATTTTTGTAACAGGTGGAGTTGTTTCTTCATTAGGTAAAGGAATAGTTGCTTCATCTCTAGGAAGATTATTAAAAGAAAGAGGATATAAAGTAACAATACAAAAATTTGATCCATACTTAAATGTAGATCCGGGTACGATGAGTCCGTACCAACATGGAGAAGTTTTTGTAACAGAAGATGGAGCTGAAACGGATTTAGATTTGGGACATTATGAAAGATTTATAAATGAAAATTTAACACAATATAATAATTTAACATCTGGAAGAATTATGTCAAGAATAATTAGCAAAGAAAGAAGAGGAGATTTTTTGGGTGGAACAGTCCAATTTATTCCGCATGTTACAGATGAAATTAAAAAAAATATAAGATTAGCTGGTGAACAAACAGATTCAGATATTGTTATTACAGAAATCGGTGGAACTATTGGAGATATTGAGAGCGATCCGTTTATTGAAGCAATAAGACAGTGGAAAAGAGAAGTTGGAAGAGAAAATATAGCTTATATACATGTAACGTTGTTGCCTTATTTAAAAGCAGCAGGAGAATTGAAAACAAAACCAACACAGCATAGTGTTAAAATGCTACAAGGGTTAGGGATTTCGCCAGATGTAATAGTTGTTAGAAGTGAACATCCAGTGTCACAAGATATTAAGAAAAAAATATCAGTATTTTGTGATATTGATGAAGAAGCGGTTATTGAATCAACAGATGCTGAAAATTTATATGAAATTCCATTAACAATGGAAAGATTAGGATTGGCAGATGTTGTGTGTAAATATTTTGGAATTGAAAATAAAAAACCATCACTTATTGAATGGAATAAAATGGTTGAAAAATTTAAAAATCCTAAAAAAATAATAAAAGTAGCAGTTGTAGGTAAATATGTTGAATTAAAAGATGCATATATAAGTATAACAGAATCAATAGAACATGCTGGATTTAATTTAGATACAAAAGTTGAAATTGATTATTTAAAAGCTGGAGAATTTGAAATTGAAAAATTAGGTAATTATGATGGGATTTTAGTTCCGGGTGGATTTGGAGATAGAGGAATTGATGGAAAAATTGAAGCAATAAGATATGCAAGAGAAAACAATATTCCGTTCTTTGGAATTTGTCTTGGAATGCAAATGGCTTGTGTTGAATTTGCAAGAAATGTATTAAAATATGAAGAAGCTACATCAACAGAATTTGAAAAAGATACAAAATATCCAATTATTAGTTTGATGGAAGAGCAAAAAGGTCTTGAAGATATGGGAGGAACTATGAGATTAGGTTCTTATCCTTGTATATTAGCTGAGGACAGTTTAGCAGCGAAAGTTTATGGTAAAACAAGTGTAGATGAAAGACATAGACATAGATATGAATTTAATAATAATTATAAGGCAGAATTTGAAAAAAATGGAATGGATATAGTGGGATTATCACCAGATGGAAATTATGTTGAAGTTGTAGAAATTAAAAATCACCCATATTTTGTAGCGTGTCAATACCATCCAGAATTTAAAAGTAGACCTAACAGACCACATCCATTATTTACAGGATGGATAAAAGCATCTATACAAAAAAGAAAAGGTAAATAGTATTGAGTTAAAATTAAGAAACACTAAAATTTAATTTTTTATATATATAAAAATACTTGAAAAAAAGTAAAAAAAATGATATTATAGGTTGTTATTAAGATACAAAAAAGGAGAAAAGATATGAAAAAAATTGCAATCCTAACAAGTGGTGGAGATTCGCAAGGAATGAATACAGCAGTAAGGGCTGTCGCTAAAACTGCAATGAGTAAAGGTATGGAAGTTTTTGGAATAAAAAGAGGATATAGAGGAATGTTAGAAGATCAAATATTCCAAATGACTCCGTTAGATGTAAGTGGAATTGCTGATCAAGGAGGAACAATCTTACTATCAGCAAGATTAAAAGAATTTAAAGATCCTGAAGTTAGAGCAAAAGCTGCAGAAAACTTGAAAAAAAGAGGAATTGAAGGTTTAATAGTAATTGGTGGAGATGGATCATTCCATGGTGCACATTACTTATATGAAGAACATGGAATTAAAACAATTGGTATTCCGGGAACTATTGATAATGATATAGCTGGAACTGATTACACAATAGGGTACGACACAGCGTTGAATATTATTTTAGATGCTATTTCAAAATTAAAAGATACAGCAACTTCGCATGAAAGAACTTATTTAGTAGAAGTAATGGGAAGAAATTGTGGAGACTTAGCTTTATATTCAGCGATTGCTGGTGGTGCAAATGGTGTTATGATTCCAGAAATTGAATCTCCGATTGATGATATAGCAAAAGTTATAAAACAAAGAAGAGAAGAAGGTAAATTATCAGATATTATAATTGTTGCTGAAGGTGTTGGAAATATTAATAAAATTGAAGAAGAATTAAAAACTAAAGTTGATACAGATATAAGAGTTACGATTTTAGGACACGTTCAAAGAGGAGGAGCACCAACTGCCTTTGATAGAATTTTAGCAACTAGATTAGGTGTTAAAGCTGTAGAATTATTAGAAAAAGAGCAAGCAGGATTAATGGTAGGAATAGAAAGTGAAAAAGTTGTTTATCATAATTTATCATATGCTTGGGAAAATTATTCTAAAGCATCTAAAAGAGATGACTATTTGATGGCAAATATGTTATCAATATAATTATAAAAAAACCAAAATTAGGAGGAAAATTAAATGAAAATTAAAATGACTAAAGTTGTTTGTACAATAGGACCAAAAAGCGAAAGTAAAGAAATGTTAACTAAATTAGTGGAAAGTGGAATGAACGTAATGAGATTAAACTTCTCGCACGGAGATTTCGAAGAACACGGTAGAAGAATTAAAAATATTAGAGAAGTAATGAAAGAAACTGGTAAGTATATTGCAATTATGCTAGATACTAAAGGACCTGAAATTAGAACAGGTAAATTAGAAAACGGAGAAGATGTATTATTAAAAGCAGGAAATAAAATAGTAATTACAACTGATTATTCATTTGTTGGAAATGCTGAAAAAATCTCAGTATCTTATCCAGGAATTACTAAAGATTTAAAAGCAGGAGATATAATTTTATTAGATGATGGATTAATTGGATTAACAGTTGATAAAATTGAAGGAGATGAAATATTCTGTACTATTAATAACACAGGAGAATTAGGAGGAACTAAAGGAGTAAACTTACCAGGAGTTTCAGTAGGATTACCAGCATTAGCTGAAAAAGATATTGCTGATTTAAAATTTGGATGTGAGCAAGGAGTAGATTATATTGCAGCTTCATTCATAAGAAAAGCATCAGACGTAGCAGAAGTTAGAAAAGTGTTAGATGAAAATGGAGGACATAATATTAAAATTATGTCTAAAATAGAAAGTCAAGAAGGAATTGATAATTTTGATGAAATTTTAGAATTATCAGATGCAATTATGGTAGCTAGAGGAGACTTAGGAGTTGAAGTTCCAGCTGAGGAAGTTCCATTTATGCAAAAAATGATGATTAGAAAATGTAATGCTGCTGGGAAACCAGTAGTTACAGCTACTCAAATGTTAGATTCAATGATTAGAAACCCTAGACCTACAAGAGCAGAAGCAGGAGATGTTGCAAATGCTATTTTAGATGGAACAGATGGAGTAATGTTGTCAGGAGAATCAGCAAAAGGTAAATATCCGGCTGAAGCAGTAAAAATGATGGCTACAATTTCTGCAAGAACAGATGAATTCAAAAAATTCAAACGTATTGAAAAACCAGAAGGAGAAGTAACAGTTACTGAAGCAATTTCAATGGGTGCTGTTGAAACTTCACAATTATTAAATGCTAAATTAATCGTTTGTTGGACAAAAACAGGTAGAGCTGCGAGAATGATTAGAAAATATGGACCAACTGCTCCAATTTTAGCATTAACTGATAATGATCAAACTGCAAGACAATTAGCATTTGTAAGAGGTGTTAGAGCATATGTTGCAACTGATTTAGATAAAGCTGATGATTTCTTCAGAAAAGCTTTAGAAGTTGCTGCACAACATGAAAGTGATGTAAAAGCAGGTGATTTAGTAGTTCTAGTAACTGGGATTTCAGAAACTGGGACAACGAACACATTTAAAGTTGAAAGATTATAATAGAACACATTTGAATGCAATATTTGTAGTGAATATTTCATTTAATAAATAAAAAATGTACCAATTTGTATAAGCAAAACATAGTTTTCCTTGAAATTATAGGATAATAATTAATTTGCATTTACAAAAAAGGTACATTTTTTTCTTGACATATAAAAAAAAAGTGATATACTAGAAATATAAAAAATAAAAAAGTAAGGTAGAATATGAAAAAATTAAATAATTTAATAGATGTTTTTGCTAAATTGCCGGGAATTGGAAGAAAAAGTGCAACGAGAATTGCATTTGATATTTTGGAAAAAGCACCGATAGAAATAGAAAATATGATAGAAACATTGAAAGATTCGTATGAAAATATAAAACATTGTAAAATATGTGGAAATTTATCAGAATTAGATATATGTGAAGTATGTGCTGATGAAAATCGTAATAAAAATATAATATGTATTGTGGAAAGTGTGAGAGATATAATTGCATTTGAGAAATCAGGGACATATAATGGCTTGTATCATGTGTTAGGTGGTAAAATTGATCCATTAAATGGAGTAACGATAGAAGACTTAAATGTTAAAGCGTTAGAACAAAGAATAGATGATAATGTTAAAGAAGTTATATTGGCTTTAAATCCTGATTTAGAAGGTGAAACTACAAATTTATATTTAACAAAAATGTTAAAAAATATAAATTTAAAAATATCAAAAATAGCAAGTGGAATACCGCTGGGTGGTAATATTGAACATACAGATATGGCAACGTTAGGGAGAGCGTTAGAAGGTAGAATTAAAAGTGAATAATAATATAAATTATTGTATATTTAAAAATAAAAAATAAGAAGGGATGATTCTGATGAAAAAATATGACGCAATAGTAATAGGTTGGGGAAAAGGTGGAAAAACTTTAGCTGGATTTTTAGGGATGAAAGGACAAAAGGTGGCATTAATTGAAGAGTCTAATGAAATGTATGGTGGAACTTGTATTAATGTTGGATGTATACCTAGTAAAGTGTTAGTTAATGGAGTTGAAAGAGGAGAAAATAAAGAGTTAAATGATGATGTTGCGAAAGAAATGTTTTATAAAAGTGTAATTAATAGAAAAAAAACATTAATACCTATGTTGAGAAAAAAAAATTATGAAATGTTAGAAACGAAAGAAACAGTTGATTTATACAATGGAAAAGGAAGTTTTGTATCTTCACATGTTATAAATATTGCTCATGAAAATGGAGAAAATACTCAAATTGAAGGAGAAAAAATATTTATAAATACAGGAGCTACGACTATCATTCCAAATATTCCTGGTTTGAGAGAAAGTAAATATTTATTAATAAGTACAAGTATAATGGATTTAGAAGAATTACCTAAAGAATTAGTTATAATTGGTGCAGGATATATTGGACTTGAATTTGCTTCAACTTATTCTGGATTTGGATCAAAAGTTACAATAATTGATTTTGCAAAAGATATTTTACAAAGAGAGGAAAAAGAAGCTGCTGATAGAGTTAGAACAATTTTAGAAGCAAAAGGTGTAAACTTTATTTTAGGAGCAAAAGTTCAAGAAATTGTAGATGAAGAAAATAAAGTGATTGTAAAAGTTGAAAAAGAAAATGGAGAAGTTGTAAAAGTTGAAGGAAATAAAGTATTAGCTGCTATAGGAAGAAGACCTAATACAGATGGATTAAATTTAGATAAAGCTGGAGTTGAAGTAGATGAAAGAGGAGCTATTAAAGTAAATGAAAAATTAGAAACAACAGCTAAAAATATTTGGGCAGTTGGAGATGTAAAAGGTGGATTACAATTTACATATATTTCATTAGATGACTTTAGAATAATTAGAGATAATGTTTATGGAAATGGAAATAGAACAACACTTGATAGAAATGTAGTGCCTTACACTACATTCTTAAGTACTCCATTATCAAGAGTTGGATTATCAGAAGCACAAGCAAAAGATCAAGGATATGAAATTAAAGTTGGTAAACTTGAAGCAATGGCAATTCCAAAAGGTAAAATTGAAGGAAAATCAGAAGGATTATTAAAAGTGGTAGTTGATGCTAAAACAGATTTAATTTTAGGTGCAACTTTATTATGTCATGATTCTCATGAGATGATAAACATTATAGCTTTAGCAATGAAAGGGAATTTAAAATATCAATATATTCGTGACATGATATTCACACATCCTACAATGTCAGAATCATTAAATGATTTATTTGGAAGTGTAAAATAATATATGAAAAAAGCAGGTTTTAGTTTAACTTTAACTTGCTTTTTTATAAATTTAGAATAATAAATTATTCAGTTTTTGTTGTAAAATCAAATTGTCTAAAAAAATAAATTATGTTATAATAAGCGTAGATATCATGAAAAAGGTTGAAAAAATGAGAAAAAAAAATAAAATTTTATTTAGCTTTTTATTTTATATTATGTTTAATGGACATTTGTATGCAAATGATGAAATAGTGGAATTAGAAAGTGATAAATCAGTTATTGATTTAGAGAAAGAAACTGTAAAAGCTAAAGAGCGTTCAACTGTAAAATATGAGGATATTATAATTCATGCAGATCAAATTGAAAAGTTAGAAAATGATAATGTTATTAAAGCAAATGGAAATGCAGTATTTATTCGTGATGATCAAGTTGTAAATGCAGAACAAATAATTTATAATACAGAGACAAAGAAAGCTATTCTTTCTAAATTTAATGGTTTTGATACGAATTTAAAGTTGCGTTTTGGTGGCGAAAAAACAGAAATACAAGGTATATCAAAAATTAATATATATAAAGGGTGGATTACAACAAGTAATTATGAGAAGCCAAATTATAAAGTAGAAGCAGATGAATTTATATTTTATCCAAATAAAAAATTAATTGCTAAAAATATTGGAATAAAGATTGGTGAAAAAAAATTATTTAAAATACCACACTATGTGAAATCATTAAAACCAAATTTGCAAAAAGATACATTATTTTCATTTTTAGGTAAATATATAGATAAAGGGAGTTTGCTCTCTTGGAGATTTGATTATGAACATAGTAATTTAGCCCAAGGATTTATAAATTTTGGACTTAGTGAAAATAAAAAAATAACTTTGAAATGGTCAAATGATTATAAATTTTCGGAAAAGAATAGTGGAAATATATTTGTAAATAAGTATGTTATTCCATTTGGTGAGCATGAAAAAGAATGGGATATAATGTGGACACATACTGCAATAATAGAACCCAAAAAAGATAAAGCAAATAGAAATTTTTTTGATTTTGGATATGGTCTTTGGAATTTAAAATATCAAAATAAAACAACAAATTTAATATCAACAGTTGATAATAAAATGCTGAAAGATACTCAAACTGATTATTTGGAAAAATATAAACAAATAGGTTTTTATGATTTTAAAATTAATCAAGAAATAGGTGAAAATGGAGAGATTAATTTTGAATATTATTGGACACAAGACAGAGAAGCATTAAAAGAATTAACACGAATAAATAATGAAATTGCTCGTAACAATAATTTAGATTTGTTAGAAATTTTAGTCGTTAATGATGGTTCAAAAGACAATACTGTTGTTGTAGCACAACAATATGTAAATAAGTACCCTAATTCTGTTCGAATTATTGATAAAGAAAATGGTGGACACGGCTCAACCATCAATGCCGGTATTAGAGAAGCAACAGGAAAATATTTTAAAGTAGTAGATGGAGACGACTGGGTAGATTCAGTCGCATTGCAAAATCTATTGGATTTTCTTAAAGATCACGATGCAGATTTAATTATCAATCCGTGTAACCAAGTGTTTATGGATGACAACCAACGCAAAAAGTTATTGGTTGAGTTATCGCCTGAAACAAAATATGGTGAGGTTATTTCATATGAAGATGCATTGAAATATATGGGGGAACTTCAACAGATGCATATGACCACTTATAGAACTGCTATTTTAAAAGAAAATAATATTAAAATTAGCGAAAAGATGTTCTACGTGGATAACGAATATAAAATTTATCCTTCAATTTATTTAAAAACGGCCATTATCTTGAAAGATGTTTTATA
>CALHVR010000064.1 GCA_938037005.1 uncultured Leptotrichiaceae bacterium
CTGATGGAGAAAATACATTTATACCTGGAATAATGGAACATATTGAAAGAGCAGGAGTACATAGTGGGGACTCGATTTCAATTTATCCACCACAAAGTTTATCAAAAAAAGAAATTGAAACTTTGATAGATTATACAAAAAAATTAGCTAAAGGGCTAAAAGTTAAAGGACTTATCAATATACAGTATGTTGTGAGTAAAGGAGAAATATTTGTACTTGAGGTAAATCCAAGAGCTTCAAGAACGGTACCATTCTTAAGTAAAGTGACAGGAGTTCCTGTTGCAAATATAGCTATGCAATGTATTTTAGGTAAAAAATTAAGGGATTTAGGATTTACAAAAGATATTAAAGAGATAGGAAACAGTGTATCTGTAAAAGTACCTGTATTTAGCTTCCAAAAATTAAAAAATGTAGATACGACATTAGGCCCTGAAATGAAATCAACAGGAGAGGTAATTGGAACAGATATAAATCTTGAAAAAGCGTTGTATAAAGGATTAACCGCTGCAGGAATAAAAATTAAAGATTATGGTAGAGTGTTGTTTACGATAGATGATAAAAATAAAGAAAATGCGATTAAATTAGCAAAAACATTTTCAAAAATAGGATTTTCAATTTTAGCAACAGAAGGAACAGGAACATATTTTGAAGGACATGGATTAAAAGTTAAAAAGGTTGGAAAAATAGATAACTCAGATTACAGTGTTTTAGATGCAATACAAAATGGAGATGTAGATATAGTAATAAATACTACAACAAAAGGTAAATCTAGTGAAAAAGATGGATTTAAAATTAGAAGAAAAGCTACTGAACATGGAGTAATTTGTTTCACTTCACTAGATACTGCAAATGCACTATTAAGAGTTATTGAATCGATGAGTTTTAGTGTGAAAGAATTATAATAAAAAACAGATTGGAGAAATAGGAGAAAGTTTATGAAAATAGAAGATTGTATTGTTGCAGAAAATAAAGAAATAGCAAAAGACACATTTAAAATGAAGATAAATGGAAGTTTTGTGGAAGAATGTAAATCTCCTGGACAATTTGTGAATATTAGAATTGGTGATGGAAAAGAATATATGTTAAGAAGACCTATTTCAATTTCTGAAATAAATAGAGAAAAAAATCAAATTACGATTATATATAAAGTTGTTGGTGAAGGGACAAAAATTTTATCAAAACAAAAAGAGAATACAAAAATAAATATAATAGGCCCTCTTGGAAAAGGATATGATATTTTTACCTTAAGAGAAAATCAAATTGCACTTTTAGTCGGTGGTGGGATTGGAGTTCCTCCACTGTATGAACTTGCAAAACAGTTTCATACAAAAGGGGTAAAAATTATAGCAATTTTAGGATTTAATTCAAAAGATGAAATTTTTTATGAAGAGAAATTTAAAGAATTTGGAGAAGTATATGTATCAACAGTTGATGGAAGTTATGGAACAAAAGGATTTGTAACGGATGTTATTAAAGAAAAGAATATTAATTTTGATAAATTTTATAGTTGTGGTCCTGTTCCAATGTTGAAAGCTTTAGTTGATAATGTTGGAGAAAATGGATATATTTCTCTTGAAAATAGAATGGCTTGTGGAATAGGAGCTTGTTATGCTTGCGTGTGTAAGAAAAAAGTTAATGAAGATGTGGAGTCTTATGAAAAAAAAGTACATTATACGAGAGTTTGTTATGATGGACCTGTTTATTCAGCAAATCAAATTGAATTTTAAAAAGGGAGAATAAAATGAGTGAAAGATTAAGAGTACAAATTCCGGGATTAGATTTAAAAAATCCAATAATGCCTGCGTCAGGTTGTTTTGCATTTGGAATAGAGTATGCAGAACTTTACGATATTTCTCAACTTGGAGCGATAATGATAAAAGCAGCTACAAAAGAGCCAAGATTTGGAAATCCTACACCTAGAGTGGCTGAAAGCTCAAGTGGGATGTTAAATGCGATAGGACTTCAAAATCCGGGAGTTGATGAAATAATAAAAAATCAATTAAAACAATTAGAGAATTATGATGTGCCAATAATTGCAAATGTTGCAGGAAGTGATATTGAAGACTATGTGTATGTGGCAGATAAAATATCTAAAGCACCTAATGTAAAAGCATTGGAGCTTAATATATCTTGCCCTAATGTTAAACATGGTGGAATACAGTTTGGAACAGATCCAGATGTTGCAAGAAATTTAACTGAAAAAGTAAAAGCTGTGTCATCTGTCCCTGTCTATGTAAAATTATCTCCAAATGTGACAGACATTGTTACGATGGCAAAAGCAGTTGAAGTAGGTGGAGCTGACGGACTTACAATGATAAATACTTTAGTTGGTATAGTCCTTGATAGAAAAACAGGAAAGCCGATAATTGCAAATACAACAGGAGGATTATCAGGACCAGCTATAAAGCCTGTAGCAATTAGAATGGTATACCAAGTAGCTCAAGCAGTGAATATTCCAATAATTGGAATGGGTGGAGTTATGGATGAATGGGATGTAATTGACTTTATCTCTGCTGGTGCAAGTGCAGTAGCTGTAGGAACTGCAAACTTTACAGATCCGTTAGTTTGTCCTAAAATAATTAACAATTTAGAGTCAGTACTTGATAAACTTGGAGTAAATCATATTTTAGAGTTAAAAGGGAGAGCTTTTAGATAGAATATAAGGAGGAAATATGAAAAAAGAAGTAATAATTGCTTTAGATTTTCCAACATTAGAAAAAACTTTAGACTTTTTAGATAAATTTAAAGAAGAAAAATTATTTGTAAAAGTTGGAATGGAGTTGTATTTACAAAATGGACCGATAGTAATTGATAAAATAAAAAAAAGAGGACACAAAATCTTTTTAGATTTAAAATTACACGATATTCCTAATACTGTATACTCAGCTGCAAAAGGTTTAGCTAAATTTAATATAGATATTTTAACTGTCCATGCAGCTGGAGGAAGCGAAATGCTAAAAGGAGCTAAAAGAGCTATGGTAGAAGCAGGAGTAAATACGAAAGTTATCGCGATAACTCAACTTACCTCAACAAGTGAGGAAGATATGAGAAAAGAGCAAAATATTCAAACAAGTATAGAGGAATCTGTTTTAAATTATACCAAACTTGCAAAAGAAAGTGGAGTTGATGGAGTTGTATCTTCTGTTCTTGAAACAAAGAAAATTAGAGAACAAAGTGGAAAAGACTTCATTATAATAAATCCGGGAATTAGACTTGCGGAAGATGGGAAAGGGGATCAAAAAAGGGTTGCAACACCAATAGATGCAAATAGAGACGGTGCTAGTTATATTGTGGTTGGAAGATCAATAACTGGAAACGAAAATCCGGAAGAAAGATATAGACTTATAAAAAATATGTTTGAAATGGGAGATGAGTACATTGGATAGAGAGATTATTAAATTATTATTAGAGATTAAAGCAGTAGAGTTAAGAGCAGATAAAGAAAATTGGTTTACGTGGACATCAGGAATAAAATCGCCAATATATTGCGATAATAGACTTACAATGTCGTTTCCTAAAATAAGAAAGCAAATAGCAGAAGGTTTTGTTGAAAAAATAAAAGAATTGTATCCAGATGTAGATTATATTGTTGGTACTGCTACGGCTGGTATTCCTCATGCCGCTTGGATAAGTGACATTATGGACTTACCAATGCTTTACGTTAGAAGTTCTGCTAAAGGGCATGGAAAATCAAATCAAATTGAAGGAAAGTATGAAAAAGGGAAAAAAGTTGTAGTAATTGAGGACTTAATTTCAACTGGAAAATCATCAGTTATTGCAGCTCAAGCACTTCAAAAAGAAGGAATGGAAGTGTTAGGAGTTGTCGCAATATTTAGTTATAACTTGAATAAAGCAAAAGAGAAATTTGATGAAGCTAAAATACCATTCACAACACTTACAAATTATGATGTATTGCTGGAACTTGCAAAAGAAACGGGGCTTATTGGAGAGAAAGAAAGTCAAATTTTAATTGAATGGAGAAATGGGTTGTAGATAGAAGAAAGTACTAAAATTTATACATTTGAGGTTAAAAATTATAAAAATGAAATAATAAAAATTCTATTGAGTGTTTGTGAACAAAATAAATTTAATGTGGTAAAATTCTTATAAACTAACAATAGGAGCTGATAAAAATGAAATATACATTTATGTTAAAAGATAGATAAACAGGGAAAACAACAAGTGTGAAAGTGGAAGCAAAAATATGTGACGAGGCAAAAGCTAAAGCATTGGCACTTTATGGTGTTGCCTATGAGGTAAAATAATATAAAATAGCCTAATAAAATAAATTAAAATAAAATTGTAAAATAAAGTATTACACTTTATAAAAAAAAGAACCATAATATAATTTTCTATGGTATGATTAGTTTAGACTACAAAATACCAAAGGAGAAAATATTATGGTTCAATAGGTTATATAATAAAAATAGAAATGGTAAACATTTAACTTATATTGAAAAAGAGAAAATATCTACAGACATCGCATATCATTGACATTTGTATAATACTTTTAGTTGTAAATTAAAGAACTAATTGATTATTAAAAAAAATATGATAATATATAGATACTAAGAGTATGTATATTTAAGGTGATTTTATGGCTAGAAATAAATATCCTGAAAAAAGTAAGGAGTTAATACTTGATGTATCTAAAAAATTATTTATTGAGAAAGGGTTTGATAGGACAAGTATTCAAGATATTATCAATCAACTTGGTGGAATGACGAAGGGAGTTATTTATCATCATTTTAAATCAAAAATGGATATTTTAAATGCAATTATAGGAATTAATGATGAAAAGTTGTTGACTGAAGAATGGATAGGAAATAATGGTTTGGAGAAGCTTCAGTATATATTAGTAAAATCGTTGAGTGATTATAAGAAATTTTCAACTTTATATACAATGAAAATTTCACTAAAAAGTCCAAGTATATTATTTGAACAATATAATATGTCATATAATTTTTTAATTCCTAAAATAAATGAAATAATACATCTTGGAATTATGGATGGATCCATTAAAACAAATTTTCCTGAAGAAACTGCTGAAATAATAGTTATGTATTTTAATTTGATTATAGGATTAAGAATTACTGAATTAACGCAACAAGAATTAATTAGGAAGTTTGAATTTATTAGAAATATGTTAAAAGTATTAAATGTACCTGTTATTTCAGATGAAATTTTTAGTGATATGATTGAACTAGCAAAATATATTTCAACAACAAAAAAATAAGCTACTTAAAAGTTTATTTTTTTACACTTTTACATACTGATAGTATGTAAAGAAGAGAAAAGTGAGAGATTTACTCTGAAGTTTATTTATATAAGCAATTTTAATAAATTCTGTTAAGTAAAGAGAGGTATAATTTATGACAAAAATTTTTATTCATGGACTTGGACAGTCAGTATTTGCGTGGGATGATGTAAAGAAATATATAGAAGGAAAAGCTAAATATATTAATTTATTGAAGCGTGAAGATATATATGAAGATATATACAAAGTTTTATACAATTTATTGTGTAAAGAGTGTGACGATGAATATGGAAAAGTAGATTTATGTGGACTCTCGTTAGGTGGAGTTTTAGCTATGCAGTATGCAATTGAATTTCCAGAAAAAGTTAGATCTTTAGTTCTTATAAATTCTCCGTATCAAGTATCTGATACATTATTAAATTTGCAAAAATATATTTTTAAACTTATGCCATCTGTATTATTTAAGCAAGGATTTTCTAAAATGGATTGTTTAAAAATAATTGATGCTGTTAAAGAAAAAAATTCTATAAAAGTTAGTAGTATAAAAATACCTACTTTAATTATTTATGGAGAAAAAGATAGTATTAATAAAAAATCTGCATTTAAATTATCAAGAGATATAAAAGATTCTAAATTAATAGAGATTAAAAAATCAAATCATCAAATTAACATCGAACAACCAAAAAAGTTAGCTGATGAAATAAATATTTTTTGGAGGTATATAAATGAAATAAATATGGAGTAGTTGAAAATAAAGTTATTTAATATAAAAATAAAATATTGAATGAATAATTATCTTAGAAAATTATTTTATGAAAAAATCCAATTTACAAAAATTTCAATAAAAAATAATTGATTTTAAAATACTTTCAATATATAATATAATAGTGTAAACTAAAAAGAAAGTGATATTAAAAAATGAAAATAATTTCAAAAAACTGTAATGAAATAAAAGAATATATAAAATTTAATAATTTGAATAATTGTTGCGAAAAAAACTTAAATGAAATTCAAAAAAATAAGAATATTGTTATACTTGGAAATTTTGATGGAGTGCATAAAGGGCATCAAAAAATATTTCAAGAGGCAGATATACTTTCAAAAATATTTAAGTATAATAAAATTGTGTATACATTTAGAGAATATCCACAAAAAAAAGTAACAAGAATAACGACAATTTCAGAAAAATTAAACTTATTAAAACAATATGATGTAGATTATGTTTATTTAGAAGAATTTGATGAAGTAAAAAATTTATCGCCAGAGGATTTTGTAAAACAAATTTTAGTCAAAAAATTAAATGCAAAGGAAATTTTTTGTGGGTTTAATTTTACTTTTGGAAAAAATAAAGAAGGAAATATTAAAACTTTAGAAAAAATTTTAAAAGAACAATATAATGATGAAATTAAATTAAATGTTATGAAACCTGTGACCGATAATAGTGGAGAAATAATAAGTAGCACTAGAATAAGAAAGTATATTGAAAAAACTGATTTTAAAAATATGAAAAATATTATGGGACATAATTATTTAATAATGGGAGAAGTAATACACGGTAAAAAATTAGGGAGAGTTTTAGGATTTCCAACAGCTAATTTAGAATTTAAAGATAAAATTTATCCACAATTTGGAGTTTATGGTGCATATGTAAGTATTCAAGGTGATGATGAAATTTATAATGCTGTAATAAATATTGGGAAAAATCCTACCGTTGATTTTACCGGATTTTCAGTTGAGGCACATATTTTAGATTTTGATAAAGATATTTATGGTAAAATTATTTTAATTGATGTTTTAGAAAGAATAAGGCCTGAAAGAAAAATGGAATCATTAGATGAGTTGATAAATCAAATTAATAATGATACACAAATATGGAGAAAAAGAATAAATGAACAATACTTTGATACAAATAAAAATAGATAATTTTGAAGGACCGTTGGACTTATTACTTCATTTAATTGATAAAAAACAAATGAAAATTGCTGAAATTAATATTTCACAAATTATAGATGATTATCTAAAATATATAAAAGAACAGAAAGAATTAAATTTAAAAATTAAAGTTGAATTTTTAATTATGGCCACTGAACTTATAGAAATTAAAGCTTATTCGATATTAAATAAAGAAAAAAAAGAGGAAAAAATAGAAGATTTAGAAAAAAGAATTATTGAATACAAATTTTTTAAAGAAATATCAGAATTGTTTTCAAAAAGTGAAAATGAATACAATATACCGTATAAACGAAGTGGAACTCAAAAAATTGAAACAGCAATAATTGAGTATGATTTATCAAAACTTACATTAGATAATATAGTTAAAAGTTTTAGAGAATTTTTAAAAGAAGATAAAAAAGATATCTTAATTTTAAATTTAGAAGAAGAGTATAGTACAAATGATGCAAAAAATGAAATTTATCAAAAAAGCTACTGAATTAAATGTGAAGTATAAAGATAAATTTGAAAAAGTCAGTCAAAAAACTTTTGTTACTCAACATACTGCATTTTCTTATCTTGCTAAGAGATTTGGGTTAAATCAACTTGGAATCGCAGGTATATCACCAGAACAAGAACCAAGTCCAAGGCAATTAACAGAAATACAAGAATTTGTTAAGACATATAAGGTCAAGACGATATTCACAGAGAGTAATGCTTCTTCAAAAGTTGCTGAAACACTAGTAAAATCAGCAGGTGTGAGTCTAAAAACTTTAAATCCCCTAGAAGCAGATCCGGGAAATGATAAGACTTATTTAGAAAATCTTGAAGAAAATATGCTCGTCTTAGTAGAGGAATTAAAATAAGAAAACACTTATACATAAAGTGAAATCGATAAACGTTTAGATAAGTCTTCTGTTTAAAATTTTTCTAAATAATAGTTTTATAGTTTAGAAAGTATTATTTAGAAGAGAAACGAATTTAAGAGTCAGTGGTGATACTGGCTCTTTTTTAGAACATAAAATCTCTTGACATCCAAATTTAAAAGAGGTAGAATATTAACTAATTAATTAACCAGTTAATTAAAAAATCAATTTTGAATATAGAAATGAGGAAATCATGAAATTTAAAAAGAAATATATAGCAGCAGGATCCGCTGTTATCCTTTCCTTAAGTCTGTGTGTTTATGCTCTGAACCAACATAGTCAACAGGCCAATACAGATAAAAATCGTGTGTCCTATGTAAATGGGAATAAAGACACTAAGAAGACTGAAAATTTGACTCCAGACCAGGTTAGTCAAAAAGAAGGAATTCAAGCAGAACAAATTGTTATTAAGATTACGGATCAAGGCTATGTAACATCTCATGGCGATCATTATCACTACTATAATGGCAAGGTTCCTTTTGATGCAATCTTTAGTGCAGAGCTATTAATGAAAGACCCCA
>CALHVR010000065.1 GCA_938037005.1 uncultured Leptotrichiaceae bacterium
AAAATGGGAACGTTTGTAATTATGATTTGTGAGCCACTAATTTAGATTTTAATGACAATCTAGTTAATTTATTCGTTTAGAAATAATAAATTTATAAAAGAAATATAAATAAAAAAAAATTCTTTAAGAAAAAAGATTTTAAACTAATATTTATCGTTTGTTTCAATTTCTTAAAGAATTTCTTATTTTATAAATTAAGTTTTTATTAATATTGTCGTGGAGCAGACTGTACTTGTAATGAAATTTTAATGGTTTCATTATTTCTAATAATTTCAAGATTTACAGTTTCACCAATTTTTTTTGCAGCAATCTCACCAATAAGAGCTCCAGCAGAAGTAATTTCTTTATTATTAATTTTTGTTATAATGTCATTTGCTTTTAATCCAGCTTTATCTGCAGGACCATTAGGAACAACTTTAACTACATAAATACCATTTGTAGATTTTAAATGTAAATTGTTTAATACTTCATCAGTTATATTAGAAATTTGAGCTCCAATATATGCTCTTTGGAAGCTACCATTTGAGATGATAGAGTCTTTTACAGTTTTTACTAAATTAGATGGAATTGCAAACCCAATTCCAACACTTCCTCCATTTTGAGAGAAGATAGCAGTATTGACTCCTATAACATTTCCATTAATATCAATAAGTGGACCTCCACTATTTCCTTGATTTATAGCAGCATCAGTTTGTATGAAATTTTCTATTTCTTCAATACCTAGAGAGCTACGACCTGCAGCACTAATGACACCAACAGTCATCGAGTCATTAAGTCCTAACGGATTTCCAAAGGCGATAGACCATTGACCAACTTTAATTTCATCAGAATTAGCAAAATTTAAAGGTGTAAAAGTTTCGTTTGAATCAATTTTTAAAACGGCAATGTCAACCTCTTTTGAGGAACCTACAAGTTTTGCCTCATATTCTTTTCCATTAGAAAATTTTACAAAAATTTCATCTGCTTCATTGATAACATGATAGTTTGTAACAACATATCCGTTTTCAGAAACAACAAATCCAGATCCTAATGAACCAGAACTTTCAGTATTACCATTTAAAAGATCATAAATAGAATTTGAAGAATTTTTAGAAGTTCTAATATTTACAATAGAATTTTGTACTTTTTGATGAACTTTTATAAAAGCATCTTGAGTTTCTAACGCATTTTTTGTATATTTTTGTAAATCATCTTGAATAGCTTGCGTATTATTTTTGTCGTTTATATTTGAATTTTTGAATTTCTCACAGCTCATTAAGCTAAAAATTGTGAAAGCTAGAAGAATTAATTTTTTATTCATAAATATCACTCCCTTTTTTAATGGGGATATTATAATATTGGATTATTAAAAAAAAATTAGAAAAATTAGAGTATAATAGAATTTAAAATGATTTTTGTAGATTTAGTAACTATTTTTTATATTTTTTTGTAAAAATAAATATTAGTTCTAAATAAGTAAAAAAAATTGATATTATAATGAAAAAAAGTCAAATTTTAAATTTGTATAACTAAATTTAGATTGACAAAAGTATTATAAAGTGATAAAATTAAGTCAATAAAATATTTAGGAGGTATTAAAATGACAGTAGGCTTATTTTCAGCACTATGGATAGTGATTTTAATCTTAATTTTTGGGCTTTTGATCCATATAAATGTGAATTTGAAAAAGAAATTTAAGTTTTCAACAAGAATAATTATTTCAACAGTATTGGGAATGATTATTGGAATTATTTTTAGAAATACATTGACAATATTACCGGCAGATGGAATGGAAAAAGCGTTAAGTAATGTAACAACGGCAGTATCACTTGTAGGTAGAGGATTTAGTAGTTTATTAAAAATGATAGTTTTACCGTTGGTGGGAGTGTCAGTTTATAATTCAATTATAAATTCAAAAAGTAAAGATTCGTTGAAAAAATTAACGACAAAATCAGTTTTATATTATACAGTAACTGTATCAATATCAGCTGTAATTGGGATGATTATAGCATTATCATTTGGAATTGGTAAAGGAATGGTATTGCCAGAAGGAGTAGAAGCTTGGGCTGGTAAAGGTGAGTATAAAGGAATTGTAGATGTTATAGTTTCATTTATTCCATCAAATATTTTTAAAGCATTATCTGAAACAAGTGTTGTAGGTTTAGTTATTTTCTCTGGATTTATGGGGTTTGCAACAAATAGAGTTGGAGTAAAACATCCAGAAAAGATAAAAATATTAAAAGAATTATCAGAATCGTTATTTTCTGTAATGACAAGTGTAACAATTACAATTATAAAAATTATACCTTATGGAGTAGCAGCATTAATGTTTGATTTAGCGGCTTCATATGGATTAGAAGTATTTAAAAATTTATTAGTTTATGTAGCAGTAATGGTTATTGCAATGACATTAGTATTTATAATGCAAAGCACAAACTTATTAATTCATGGAATTAACCCATTACAATATTATAAAAAAGCTTTACCTCCATTGGTATTAGCTTTTACAAGTACATCAAGTATGGGAACTTTACCTTAAACTATTGAAACTTTAGAAAATGAAGTAGGAGTAAGTTCAGGAACAGCAAACTTCACAGCAACATTAGGAACAACGATAGGAATGAATGCTTGTGCAGGAGTATTTCCGGCAGTAATTTCAATAATGGTTGCAAATATGCAAGGAGTACCAATAACACCAGTATTCTTAATAACATTATTAGTTGTAATAGTTTTAGGTTCATTTGGAATGGCTGGAGTGCCTGGAACTGCATATATTGCTTCTACAGTTGTTTTAGGAGGAATGGGATTACCATTTGGACCAGTTGCGTTAGTATTACCAATAGATTCGATTATTGATATGGGAAGAACAATGATAAACGTAAATGGAGCAATGACAATCACAACAATAGTTGATAAAGAATTGGGAACATTTGAGAGTAAATTATAATTAAGAATACATATAATAATTTAGTTAAAAGAAAGAGGATTAATTTCTAATAAAATGGGAATTAATCCTTTTAAAATATTATAAATTTTTATTGACTGGAATAATATTTTATCTTATAATGGACTATATAAAAAAGCGAGAGTGAGAATTATGGGATATATAAAAATATTAGATGAAAGCGTATCTAATATAATAGCAGCAGGTGAGGTTGTAGAAAATCCGGCTTCAATGATTAAAGAATTAATTGAAAATTCATTAGATGCAAAGGCGAGTATTATAAAAATAGAAGTTTTTAATGGTGGACTTGATGTAAAAATTTCAGATAATGGAATTGGAATGGATAAAGAAGATACTTTGCTATCGGTAGAAAGACATGCGACTTCAAAAATCGAAACAAAAGAAGATGTATTTAATTTGACGACTTATGGCTTTAGAGGAGAAGCGTTGGCATCAATAGCGGCGGTGTCAAAATTAACAATAAGTACTCGTTCTGAGAAAAGTGATATTGGCTATAGAATTTCAAGTTACGGTGGAGTTGTAAGAAAATTTGATGAGATTTCTAAAAATATAGGAACTGAAATTGAAGTGAAAGATTTATTTTATAATACTCCTGCTAGAAAAAAATTTCTTAGGAAAACAAGTACTGAGTATATTAAAATAAGAGATATTGTTTTGAAAGAAGCATTGGCAAATGTTGATGTTTCATTTGAGTTAATATTAGATGGAAAAAGTAGTATTAGTACAAGTGGAAAAGGACTAGAAAATACTATATTTGATTTGTTTGGGAAATCAGTATTAAAAAATGTAAAAAAATTTGAATGTGGGTATTTAGGAAATGTTGAAATTTTAAGAAGTAGTAAAGATTATATTTTTGTTTATGTGAATAAAAGATATGTGAAATCAAATACGGTAGAAAGAGCTGTAATTGACGGTTATTATACAAAACTTATGAAAGGAAAATATCCTTTCGCAATAATATTTTTAGATGTTGATCCTAAGGAAATTGATGTAAATGTTCATCCTTCAAAAAAAATAGTTAAATTTTCAAACGATAAAATTATTTATAATCAAATAAAGGATGCTATTGATGAATTTTTTTATTACAATGATAGAGAAAATTGGCAACCAAATATAGCTTTTTTGAAACAAAATGTAAGTGTTGAGAATAAAGATGAAAAAATAAAAGATTTATTTGGAGATGAAGTACTAAAAGCTGAACAACAATCATTTTTTGGACTTGAAACAGGACTAAAAGATAATAGAAAAACTGAAATAATAGAAATTCAAAAAGATATAGATTATGATTTTTTAAATAATAATCAAAGTATTGAAAACAGTCAACAAGAAGATATTTTTGAAGATGAAAAAATAGACAAAAAACAAAATATAGAAAATATTATAAAACAATTAAATTTATCATCAAAAGATAACGAAAATTATTATAAAGAAGAAGTGAGTTGTTGTGATAAAATCTCAACGGAAGATAAATTTTTGAAATATGAAAATAACAATAATTATACTGAAAAAGAAAATGCAGTAATTGAAGAAAGACGAGAAGAATATAGAAAAGGGACATTTGAAAAATTTGTTGGAAAAACGATAGATTATGATGTTATCGGTCAAATTTTTGATACATATATTTTAGTGAGAAATAATAATGAATTAGAGATTTATGATCAACATATTATTCATGAAAGAATATTGTATGAAGAATTGAAAGAAATGTATTATAATAAAAAACTTAATTCACAACAGTTATTATTACCGCAAAAAATAGAAGTTACTGAAAATGAAAAAAGTATAATTATGGAAAATATAGAAATTTTTAAAGAATTTGGATTTGATATAGATGAATTACATAATGAGATAGTAATAAGAGCTGTACCAGCTTTTGATTTTAGAGAAAATATTCGTGATGTTTTTATGAAATTATTTGAAAATATACGAAGTGGACGAAAAATAATGGATTTAAGAGAAAATATAATAATTTCAATGTCGTGTAAAGGAGCAGTAAAGGCTGGTCAAAAATTGGATATACATGAAATGAAAAATATGGTTAGAAGACTTCATGAAGTAGGAGAATACACTTGTCCACATGGGAGACCGATTATTGTCAAATTAACTAGAAACGATTTAGATAAAATGTTTGGCCGTAAAAAGTAGTAAAAAAATTCAAAAATAAGGAAAGTTTAATTGACAAGGTAAAAGAGATATGGTAAAAATTAATATAGTGTGTGTTGGAAAAATTAAAGATAAGTATATAAAGGATGGAATTGAGGAATTTAGTAAAAGATTATCAAAGTACACAACTTTATCTATTATTGAATTAATGGAAGAAGATGACAATAAAGGCATAGAAAATGCTATTGCTAAAGAAACAGAACGAATAATAAATATAATAAATAAAAAAATGCAATCATTTAATGTATTGTTGGACTTAAAAGGAAAAATGCAAACATCAGAAGAAATGGCAAGGAAATTAGATGAAATATCGCTTAATTATAGTGAAGTAAATTTTTTGATAGGAGGTTCTAATGGAGTAAACGATGAATTGAGAAAAATTGTAGATTTTAGGTTGGCATTTTCAGCAATGACGTTTCCTCATCAATTAATGAGATTGATTTTATGTGAACAAATATATAGATGGGTTGCAATTAATAAAAATATAAAATATCATAAATAAGAAAGGCAGTGAAGGATTTTTATGTATTCTATTGGAGAAGAATTTGAAAGAGTAATAGAGGATGATGTGGAGTATTTAACATGTATAGGTACCGTAAATATTGGATCTAAGGAGTATATAATTTGTGAAAATGAAAATGGGATAAAAAGAGTATTTCATTATGATTCTTTGGAAGATGAGTTAGAATATATAGAAGAAGATGAATCTGATGAAGTGTTGGAAATTTGGGAAGAAGACTACTATGGAGCAGAAAAAGAGTATATGTATTGGAATGATGAGTCTGGAGAATATGATCAAGTTGAAAAAGAAGTGAGTACTCTTGAAGAATTAGATCTTGTAGAAGAAGAATTTGAAGAGGATTTTGATTTTGATGATGATGACGATGATTTAGATGATTTTTTAGATGATTTTTTAGATGATGATGATTTTTTAAATTAGTAAAATAAATAGGAATTGAGATGATAATAAAAATAAAAAGTGTTGACAGTTTTGAACAGCATTATGAAAAAGAATTTAAAATAACCGATATTATTAATTTATTGACACAAAAAGAGTATCATTATAATGATGAATATGGAAAATGTAAAGTGATTAATAAATCAAATAGTATTGAAATATTTAGGCATGGAGAAATTAATTCAAAGCAAGTGTTTAAATTGGGAGAAATGACATCGTTTACATATATTACAAAAGAATTTAAAAGTAAATATAAAATTTTCACAAAAAAAATTCATAGAAGTGATAGGAAAATTATACTAGATTATGATATAATAGATGGATTGGAAATAATAAATAGTATAAATTTAGAGATAAGTTATAAAATGATGTTAAATTAGAAAGGAATGATGATGAGTAATCAAAAAAAAGAAGTAAAAGAAACTACGCAAAGTACTGAAAATCAAATAATAAAAGAAAAAATGAAAAAAGTTCAAGAACTTAAAGAAATAGGGGTAGAACCTTATGGAAGAAAATATGAAAAAATTGATTCTATGGAAGTTATAAATAGTTTTGATGAAACATCTGAGAGAGTATTTAAAACAGCTGGAAGAATTGTAGCATTTAGAAGAATGGGTAAAAATGGCTTTGGACAAATACAAGATCCAACAGGAAAAGTTCAATATTATGTAAAAAAAGATGAAGTTGGAGAAGAGCAATACGAAATTTATAAAAAATTAGGACTTGGTGACTTCATAGGAATTGAAGGGACATTATTTAGAACGCAAACAGGTGAATTGACTTTAAGAGCAAAATCATTTGAAGTATTATCAAAAAATGTGAGACCTTTACCGGAAAAATTCCATGGACTTACAGATGTTGAAATAAGATACAGACAAAGATATGTTGATTTAGTAATGAATCCAGAAGTAATGCAAACAATGCAAAAAAGATTTAAAGTAATTAGATATTTTAGAAATTATTTGGAAAGTAAAGGCTTTACTGAAGTTGAAACTCCAATGATGCACCCAATAGCAGGTGGAGCAACAGCAAGACCATTTGTGACACATCATAATGCTTTAGACATGGAATTATTCTTAAGAATCGCTCCAGAATTATATTTGAAAAGATTGTTAGTTGGAGGATTTGAAAAAGTATTTGAGATTAATAGAAGTTTTAGAAATGAAGGAATTTCAATAAAACACAATCCAGAATTTACAATGATGGAGCTGTATCAAGCGTATGCTGATTATAATGACATGATGGACTTGACAGAAGACTTGATTTCTAGTTTAACTCATGAATTACACGGGAAATATGAAATTGAATATGAAGGACAACAAATTAATTTAGCAAAACCTTGGAGAAGAGTAACAATGAAAGAAATAGTAAAAGAAGTTTCTGGATTTGACTTTGATGCAATTTCAACTGATGAGGAAGCGATAGAAAAAGCTAAAGAGCTAGGAGTTCATATTGATAAAGATAAAAATTATACTAGATTTGGAATTTTAAACTTAATGTTTGAAGAAAAAGTTGAGGAGACTTTAATTAATCCTACATTTATTACTGAATATCCAAAAGAAATATCTCCACTTTCTAAAAATATGAAAGGTGAAGATGAATGGGTAGATAGATTTGAATTATTTATTTCAGGAAGAGAGTTTGCAAATGCATATTCTGAGTTAAATGACCCAAGAGATCAACAAGAAAGATTTGAAGAACAAGTTAAATTGAAAGAAGCTGGAGATGATGAAGCACAAAATATGGATTTAGATTATATTAGAGCTTTAGAGTATGGAATGCCACCAGCTGGAGGATTAGGAATAGGAATAGATAGATTAGTTATGTTACAAACTAATTCAAGTTCAATAAGAGATGTTTTATTGTTCCCAACATTAAGAAAAGAAAATATAGAATTATAAAAACAAGAGAACACTAATAAAGTGTTCTCTTTTCAGTTATTATAAAATCAGGTTTTTGGTCATGGTTTTCAGCTGGGATATAGTCTATGACTTGAAAGTCATAGCAAACAGCGATAGTTAATGGTATTTTATTTCTATCAAATTTTAATAAAAATCTGTCATAATAACCTCCACCAAAACCAATTCTATTCTTGTTTTCGTCAAATGCAACTCCTGGCATAATAATTAAATCTAAAATATTTTCATGAATATAATTTTCAGAATTTGATTCGTAATAGCCAAATTTGTGTTTTACAAGTTCATCTTTATTATATTTATTGATTTTCATAACACCTTTTGGGAAGCATTTTGGAATGAAAAAATTTTTGTTTGGATAAATGTTAATTAGCTTTGTGACTTGAACTTCGTTTTTCATATCCATAAAAATCATAATATTTTGTAAATTTTTTTCATTAATAATCTCACATAATTTATTTATAATAATTTCACTTTTTTCATTAATAAAATTATTACTTAAACTGTTTCGTTCTTTTATAGTATTTTTTCTAATTTCATCTTTATTCATAAAAATTCCTCACAATTATTTTTTTGTAATTTTTCCATCAGGAGAAACTTCAAGTCCGTTTCCTCTAGGAAAATCAGTTTTATTTAATTGAATAATTCTATTTATTACAGCTTTTGATCTGTCGATTTTAGGAATTTTGTCACCAATTTGAGTGACAGGAATTATATCTCCAGAAATAAAATTTCCGTTTTTATCAACCGTAATTTTGAAAATAGGTGAAATTCCACTAATTCCAGATGTGTTTATATTTCCATAAGTAGCAAAATTTCCGCCGCTATAAGAAATAAATTTTCCTTTGTAAAGCTCGATGGCACGAGTTACGTGGGGACCTTGTCCAAAAATGATGTCTGCTCCAGAGTCGACTGCTAATCGTACAAATTCAGTAATATTTCCACGATTTTCGCCAAAAAATATTTCAGTTTTAAATGGTAAATGCTCAGCTTTTTTACCTTCTGCACCACCATGAAACATAACTATAACAATATCAGATTTTTTCTTGGATTCAGAGATTAATCTTTTAACTTTTGTATAATCGTTTAATTTTACGGTAGTTGAGTTTGGGGCAAAAGAAACAAAACCATATTTTACGCCGTCTTTTTCTAAAAAAGTACTTTCAAATTTATCTTCAATACCAGAATATTTAATATTTAGTTTTTCAAGATTTTTGGCAGTTGCGTCAATTCCGTAAGCACCAAAGTCGTTGCTGTGATTATTGGCAAGACTAAGGTAGTCAAAACCAGCATTGGCTAAATATTGTCCATAAGATGAAGGTGTACGAAAAACATAGCAAACACTAGGGGTTGAACACTTTTTAGGTGTACCTCCATTATCAAAAAGAGTTCCTTCAAGATTACCAACAGTAATGTCAGCATCCTTTAAAGTTGACTCAACTTTTTTTATAACATTTATATTAGGTAACATGTTTATCGGATAAACAAAGCAAATTATTTTCCATAAATATCTCCTTAACACAAACTTTTCCTATATTATATCATGTGAATTGAATAAATAGAATAAGATTTTATAAAATATATTATAATCTTTTTTTATAATAATATAACAGTATATATTTATTTTAATATTTTCAACTTTTTGATTTTGATTATTTTTAGATTGAATTGTTAAAAAATTAAATAAAGTTGTAAAAAAAGTACACATATCTACTATTAGTAACAGATAAATACCAGACACTTGGTAAATCAGACCAGCAAATATCGGCGACAATAGA
>CALHVR010000066.1 GCA_938037005.1 uncultured Leptotrichiaceae bacterium
TCAGTTGGTTAGAGTGCCTGCCTGTCACGCAAGATGTCGCGAGTTCGAGTCTCGTCACTTCCGCCATAAAATTAATTCATCATTGTGGTGATATTTGCCGCTTTAGCTCATCTGGTAGAGCAGCTGACTTGTAATCAGCAGGTGGTTGGTTCGAGTCCGACAAGCGGCACCATACTTAAGGTTTGGTGGGGTTCCCGAGCGGCCAAAGGGAGCAGACTGTAAATCTGCCGGCTCAGCCTTCGAAGGTTCGAATCCTTCCCCCACCACCACTTTTTTTTTATAATCATAATTTTAAAAAATAATAAATAATAGTAGTTACTTTTTTGGGAGGAAATTAAAATGGTAAGAAAGTTAAAAGGAGCTAAAGCATCTGGGGGAAGTCAACAAGATATAATTAAACAAGCACAAATGATGCAACAAGAAATGTTAAAAATACAAGAAGGATTAAAAGATAAATTTGTAGAAACATCAGTAGCTGGTGGAGGAGTAACAATTAAAGCTAATGGGCAGAAAGAATTAGTAGATTTATCTATATCTTTAGATGTTTTAAAAGATGCAGTTGAAGAAGGAGATTCTACAATAGTTTCAGATTTAATTATTAATGCAGTAAATGAAATTTTAGTAAAAGCTGAAGAAATGGCAGAAAAAGAAATGGAAGTAGTAACTGGTGGAGTAAGTATTCCAGGATTATTCTAATAAATATTGAAAATAAAATAGAGAAAATATATTTTAAGCTGGACGTTAAGGTTCAGTTTTTTTTGTTTTATAAATTGAAAAAATATGATAAAATAAGAGCATAAAAAACAAAAAGAAGAGGTTAAATTATGATATATTTAGATAATGCGGCAAGTACAAAGCCAAAACAAGAAGTTATAGATGTTTTAGTAGAGACAATGCAAAATAATTATGCAAATCCTGATGCAATTCATGAATTTTCACATGAGATAGCTAAAAAAATAAAAGCGTCAAGAAAGGTAGTTGGAGATTTTTTAGGATTACCTGCAGATAGAATATTTTTCACAGCAGGTGGTGGAGATGGAAATAATTTGATTTTACAAGGGATAATAGATGCAAACAAAAAAACTAAAAAACATATAATAACAACGACAATTGAGCATCCAACTGTATATGAAATTTTTAGAGATTGTGAAAATAAAGGATTTGATGTTGATTATTTGGATGTTTGTCATGATGGGTATATAAATTTAGAGCAATTAAAAGAATTGTTGAGAGAAGATACTATGTTGGTATCGATAGGTGCCGTAAATAGTGAAACAGGGGCAATTCAAGATTTGGAAAAAATTGCTAAAATAATAAAAGAAAAAAATAAAGAAATTTATTTTCATACAGATTTTGTGCAAGGATTTGGAAGTATTGACATAAAATTTGATAAAATTCCGGTAGATGCGGTGACTGTGAGTGGGCATAAAATTTACGCGCCAAAAGGTGTTGGAGCAATTTATTTAAAAGAAACGGTGAAAATAAATAATATTATAAAGGGAGCAAATCCTGCAAATGGAATTGTCAAAAGAACGATGCCAACAGAACTTATTTTAGCGTTCACAAAAGCAGTGGAATTATTAGATAAAAATTATAAAAAAGATATAGAATATTCAAAAAAATTAAAAGAAAGATTACTAAAAAAAATAGAAGAAAATATTGAAAATGTTAAAATAAATTCACTTTTAGATGAAAAAAAATCAAGTTCAAAAATATTGAATGTATCGTTTATAGGAACAAAAGGAGAAGTTTTAACTCATTTTTTAGGAATGAATGAAATCTATATTTCAACAGGATCAGCTTGTTCGTCTAAAAAAGGTAATAGTAGAGTTTTAGAAAGTATGAAATTAGAACCAAAAGTGATAGAAGGTGCAATTAGATTCAGTTTTGGATGTCAAAATACTTTAGATGAAATTGATAAAGTTGTGGAAGTATTGGAAAGAAGTGTAGCACAAATAAGAAAAATGAGATAAAAAGAAAGGAAAGAAAATGAGTAAAAATTTATTAAACTCTGTTGGATTATCTTACGGGGAAATAGCTTTAAAAGGTAAAAATAGAGGACAATTTGAAAGAATGCTTAAAAATAAAATAAATAGAAATTTATCTGGAATTGACTACAAATTAATTGACGATATGTCAAAATTGTATGTAGTGTCAAATAATGAAAATATAGAAGATATAACAGATAGATTGAAAAAAGTATTTGGAATTGTGGCTATGAATCCGTCAATTAAAGTAGAAAAAACAGATGAAGCTATAAAAGAAGCAGTGTTAGCTGTAGCAAATGAAGCTTATGAAAATGGAGCGAGAAATTTTAAAGTTGCAGTAAATAGAAGTGATAAAAAATTTGAGAAAAATTCTATGGATTATGCAAGAGAACTTGGAGGACATATTTTAATAAATAGTCTATTTGAAAATGTAAAAATGAAAGATCCTGATGTGATGATAAATGTTGAAATAAGAAAAGATGTCTATATTTACACAAAAAGAGTTAAAACTTATGGTGGACTACCACTTGGTTCGACAGGAAAAGGTCTTGTACTTTTATCAGGAGGAATTGACAGTCCTGTTGCGTCGTTTATGATGGCAAAAAGAGGAATGAGATTAAATTTTGTAACATTTCATAGTTTTCCATTTACAAGCAAACAAGCGTTAGAAAAAATAAAAGAACTTACTGACATTTTATCGATGTACATGGGAAAAGCAAGACTTTATACAATTAATATTTTGGAAATTCAACAAACTATAAATGAAAAAACAAAAAAGGAATATGCTACTATTTTAAATAGAAGAGCTATGATGAAGTTAGCAGAACGATTGGCTAAAAGTATGGAATATCAAGCATTAATTACGGGAGAAAGCCTAGGGCAAGTAGCTTCTCAAACTTTGGGTGGACTTACTTGTACAAATGCTTCTGTGGAAACGTTGCCAGTATTTAGACCGCTTATTGGAATGGATAAAACAGAAATAATTGATATTGCAAAAGAGATAGGGACATATGAAAAATCAATAGAACCACATGAGGATTCGTGTGTAATGTTTTCACCAAAACACCCAGTGACAAATCCTAAATTGGAAGATGTGTTAGTTGAGGAAGCTAAAATTGAGAATTATGATGAAATTTTAAATAAAATATTTAGTGAAAAAGAATATTTTAATTTTGGTTAAGATTAATTTATAAATATAAATTAAATATATTTTTAAGTTGAAAAAAAATGAAAATATGATAAAATACTATTGATAGAATAGTAAAAATACTATATTTAGGAGGAATTTAAGACATGGAATTTATAAAAAAATATGAATATTGGTTAACGTCTAATTCAATAGATGAGAAAGATAAAGAGGAATTAAGAGCCTTAGAAGGAAATGAAAAGGAAATTGAAGATAGATTTTTTAAAGATTTAAGTTTTGGAACAGGTGGAATTAGAGGTGTTAGAGGGATTGGAACTAACAGAATTAATAAATATGTAATTAGAAAAGCGACTCAAGGTCTAGCCAATTATATGTTAAAATATAATGAAAAAGATGCTAAAGAGCAAGGAATTATAATAGCACATGATTGTAGAATCGGATCAAGAGAATATGCGTTAAATACGGCAAGAGTTATGGCAGCAAATGGAATAAAAGCTTATATTTATGAAGATTTAAGATCAACTCCAGAATTATCATTTGGAGTAAGATATAAAGGTTGTATGGCTGGAATTGTGGTGACTGCAAGCCATAATCCAGTGGAATATAATGGATATAAAGTTTATTGGAATGATGGTGCACAAGTTGTAGACCCACACGCTTCATCGATTGTAGCAGAAGTAAATAAAATCGCAACATTAGAAGAAGTAAAAGTAGTTTCTGAAGAAGAAGGAAGAAAAAGTGGATTAATCATTCAATTAGATAGTCAAATTGATGAAGATTATATTAAAGAGATTAAAAAACAAACATTGAAAACGGATATTCCAGGTAAAGAGGACTTTAAAATAGTTTACACTCCTTTACACGGAACTGGTGGAAGACCTATGGAAAGAATTTTAACTGATTTCGGTTATAATTACACAGTTGTAAAAGAACAAATTAAGCCAGATGGAAACTTCCCAACTGTAGTTTACGCAAATCCAGAAGAAGTGGCTGCATTTAAGCTAGGGGTAAAACTAGCTGATGAAATTGGAGCAAAATTAGTTATGGCTAATGACCCAGATGCTGATAGAATTGGAATAGCAGTAAAAGATACAAACAATAATTGGTACTATCCAAATGGGAATCAAGTAGGATTGTTATTATTACAATATTTATTAAATAATAAAAAAGATATAGCTAAAAATGCAAAAGTTATAACTACTGTTGTGTCAACTCCAATGATAGATGTTGTAGCTAAAGCTAAAGGAATTGGAGTGATGAAAACACTTACAGGATTTAAGTATATTGGAGAAAAAATAAGACAATTTGAAAATAAAGAATTGGACGGAGAATACTTATTTGGATTTGAGGAAAGCTATGGTTATTTAATTGGAACACATGCAAGAGATAAAGATGCTTTAGTAACTTCAATGGTAATAGCAGAAATGGCAGCTTATTACAATTCAATAGGTACATCAATTTATGAAGAATTACAAAAATTCTATGATGAATTTGGATTCTATTTAGAAGGAATTGAATCAATTACATTGAAAGGTAAAGATGGATTGGAGCAAATGGCTGGATTAATGACAAATTTAAGAGAAAATGTAAAAGATACTTTAATAGGTAAAAAAATCAAAATAAAAAGAGATTTTGATGTACATAAAGAGTATAATTTGGAAACAGGTGAAGAAAATGAAATTCATTTACCTAAAGAAAATGTCCTACAATTTGTGTTAGAAGATAATACTTTCATTACGGCAAGACCATCGGGAACTGAACCAAAAATTAAATTCTATTTTAGTGTAAATGCAGATTCAAATGAAAATGTAAAAGCTAAATTAGATGAAACTATGAAAGCATTTAAAGCTATTTTAGAAATATAATTTTATTTATTATTAAAAAGCGAAAGGTAATAAATGATAGAACAAAATAAAAGACAAGAAGAGAGATATGTAGATGGGTTATATTTACATATCCCTTTTTGTGCTATGAAATGTGAATACTGTGATTTTTGTACATATATTAATATGGAAAAAGAATATGGTAAATATACAGAATATATAATAAAAGAATTAAATATGTATCCAAAATATAAATATAATACAGTTTATTTTGGTGGAGGAACTCCTTCGGTACTTCCTATTGAAATGATTACAAAAATTTTTAATAATATTGAAGTAGAAAAAAATGCTGAAATAACATTAGAATTAAATCCAAATGATATGAAAAAAGAAAAATTAAGGGAATTGAGAGAGTTAGGGATTAATCGTTTAAGTATTGGAATACAAAGTTTTCAGGATCATATACTAAAATTTGTAGGTCGTGATCATAATGGTGCTGATGCAATACGAGTTTTTCAAGAAGCAAGAGAAGTTGGATTTGAAAACATTACGATAGATTTAATGTTTGGTATACCTAATCAAACAATGGAAGATTTAAAAAAGGATTTAGAAATAATAAAAGAGATACAGCCAGATAATGTTTCAATTTACTCTTTAATTTGGGAAGAAGGAACGATTTTTTTCGGGAAACTTAAACGAGGAATTTTAAAGGAAATGGATCAAGATTTGGAAGCTGAAATGTTTGAAACGATAATAAATTTTTTAAAAGAAAATGGTTATAATCACTATGAAATTTCTAATTTTTCTAAAAATGGAATGGAAGGTAGACACAATTTAAAATATTGGAGAAATGAGCAGTTTTTAGGAGTTGGAATGAGTGCAGCTAGTTTTTATAAAAATAGGAGATATAGCGGTGTGAGAACTTTTAGAAAATATTATAGCTTAATTGATAAAAATGAAATTCCAATAGATGAAAAAAGTGTGGAAATAATAGATGAAATTGAAAGAGAAAAATTAAGAAAAATGTTAGGATTGAGGCTTGTAAATGAAGGAATTTTATATTTTGAAGATAAAAATATAGAAAAATTAGTTAAAGACGGGTTACTTGAAATTTTTAAAAATGAAAAAAAAGAAAAAAGATTGAGATTAACTCAAAAAGGAATTTTATTAGCAAACAATGTTTTGGTGGAATTTATTTAATTGAAAGGCAAAAAAATGGAATTAAAAAAAGAAATTATTGATAGAAATTATAATGAAATATTGGAAAATGTAAAAAAATATTCTCCTTATCCTGAAAAAGTTAAAATTTTATTTGTAAGTAAATATTTTAATGTAGAAGAACACAAACAAATAGTAGATATGGGATATCGTTATTTTGGAGAAAATAGAGCTCAACTTTATAGAGATAAATTAGCATATTTTAATGAAATTCGAGATAAAAATAGTAAAAATTTAACATGGGATTTTATTGGGAGGTTGCAAAAAAATAAAATAAAGTATATAATAGAGAGTGTGAATTTAATTCATTCAATAGATTCTTATGAACTTTTGTATGAAATTGATAAGAAAGCTAAAGAAAATAATAAGAAAATACAAGGTTTAATTCAGTTAAATGTTTCAAAAGAAGAATCAAAAACAGGGATTTATATTGAGGATTTTAAAAAAGATTTTGAAAAATATTTTAATTGTTCAAATGTAGAAATAAAAGGATTTATGACAATGGCTCCTTTAGATGCTACAAAACAAGAATTAGAAAAATATTTTACAAAGATGTATAATTTAAAGAAAGAATGTTCAAAAAAATATACAAATTTAACAGAATTATCTATGGGAATGTCTAATGATTATATAGAAGCTTTAAAAAATGGAGCGACAATTATTAGAATAGGAACTAAGTTGTTTGAAAGTTAGTATAAGAATGGAGGTTTAACGTTGGGAGTAAAAAAAAGACTTTTAGCACTTTTTGGTGGAGAAGATGATGAACAAGAAGAAGAATATTTTGAAGAAGAATATGTCCCACCAAGAAAAATAACTAATAGAAATACAAATGATGATGAAAAAGAAAAAAAAGTAGTGAGTTTATTTACTTCAAAAAAAACAGAAGGGAACAGAGAAAAAATGCCAAATAATTATGTTTCAATTATAAGACCAAAAGTATTTGAAGACGCAAGAATAATAGCTAATTCTATAAAAGAAAATAAAGTTGTTACTTTTAGTTTAGAATACTTAGAGTTTGAAGTAGGTCAAAGAGTAATTGATTTTGTTAGTGGAGCATCATACGCAATGGATGCAACTTTAACAAAAGTTACAGAAAAAGTTTTAACAAGTATACCTAATGGTGTTGGTTTTGAAGATATTGACACATCAGTAGGAAACAATGAAAAAGAAAAATTATTATAATAAAATATGTACCAAAAGTTAAGATAATGCTTTTAGGTACAACTATGGGAATGTTTTGGTTTCGACAGGATAGAAAGCTCGTTATTTGCAAGTAGACGGAAGTCTTTAAAATTCAACTTAAAAATAATCGGAAACGATAATTACGCATTAGCTGCCTAATAGCGGCAGCTCATCATTACACTGATTCGCCATTTTTGGTGTAAATGATGTCATTTTAAATGGCTTACTTTAATATATGATTATGTTATTAAAGGACAATTTATAATCTCGCCTGTAGACTTTTGTTTGTTTAATATCTACTGGTTAAAACGGTAAATGAACTAAACTTGTAGAAGATAGTGAAAACTTTTTATTTTGGACACGGGTTCGATTCCCGTCATTTCCACCAAAACAAAAATGAAAAAGAAAATAATAGATAAAATTTAAAACTGCCTTGAGGGGCAGTTTTTTGTTACTTCTTATAAGGACAGCTCATTAAATGATCATCAATAATTCCTATAGCCTGTAAGAAAGAGTAAATAATT
>CALHVR010000067.1 GCA_938037005.1 uncultured Leptotrichiaceae bacterium
TTTGATTTTCTCTTAATGAAAAAGGCATTTTTAAAAGTATTACTCCAATAAAAATCGCTACTAAAAAGCCAAATATTAATTTCCTATAAGGGGATAAGTTATCCCACTTTTTTAATAAACTTAATTTCTGCATTTACCCCTCTTTTTTAAACATTTCTTTTTTCTAACATCTCTTCTAATTTATCTAATTTTTTAATTTCTTTTCTAAGCATAATAAAAGTTATAATTGAAGCTACACTATCAGCTGTTGGTGCTGCATACCAAATTCCTTTTAACCCAAACATTCTTGATAAAATAAACAGACAAGGTATCATAACTATAATTTGTCTCGATAGTCCTGTAAATAAACTTATTTTTGATTTTCCTATTGCTTGAAAATATATTGAAGCTACAATTTGAAACCCTACTATAGGAAATACCATCGTATAAGTTCTTAAAGCATATTTTGCCAGTTCTTGTAATTCAATATTTTTAGCAAAAATTTTTACTAAAGGCTCTGAGAAAAATATTACAGAAAAATATCCTATTAAACAAATTGTAGTTGCTCCTATAATTGCTTTATATAAAGTTTCTTTAACTCTTTTATATTTTTTTGCACCATAATTATATCCCAAAATTGGTTGTGCACCTTGATTGATACCGAAAATTGGCATAGTCATAAAAGTTAAAACTGATTGTACTATGGTCATTGCTCCTATTGAAAGATCTCCACCATAATGTTTCAAAATATTATTTAAAATATATGTTACCAGACTAAACCCTATCTGCAAAGCAAAGGTAGAGCTTCCTATCATACAAATATCTTTTATTTTGTTATAATCATATTTTATATATTTCCCAATTAATTTTATTTTACTCATATTTGACACGAAATAGTAAACTGTCCAAATAAGTGAAATATATTGAGAAATTATTGTAGCAATAGCTGCTCCCTTTACCCCCATTCCAAAAGTAAATATAAATATTGGATCTAAAACTATATTAATAAATGCTCCAACAAGTAATGTCCCCATTGCCATCTTAGGACTACCATCTGATCTTATTGCAGAATTTATAACCAACGATAATATTGCTGCTGGTGTTCCTAAGTTTATATAAAATAAATATTCCTTAGCATACGAAAAAGTTTCTTCACTTCCTCCCAAAAAATAAATTATTTTATCCATATAAAAATAAATTAATATCATAAATAAAATTGAGATTACAGCACCAAAAAATACTGACGCTCCCAAAAATTTTTCCGCTTCTTTTTTATCTTTCATTCCTAATTTTAATGAAATTGAAGCCGCTGATCCTATACCTATTAAAAGTGCAAAAGCCATCATCAAGATTACTGTTGGAAAAGTTACTCCCACTGCTGCTATTCCAAGATGTCCTACATCTTTTATATTTCCTATATAAATTCTATCTACAATATTGTATAAAGCATTAACAAACATTCCAATTATCGCTGGAATTGAAAATCTTATTAAAAGTTTTGTTATGCTCTCCGTCTCCATAAAATTATGTTTATTTTCCATATCTCTACCTTTTTTATTCTACTGATGTATGTTTCATCAGTTCTTCCTTAACCTCTGGCACAATTTTTTCTGGTAGCAATAACACCAAAATATCTCCTGCCATCATAACCGTTCTTCCCTTTGGAATTTTTTCTATTCCATTCCTAATTATTGCAATTATTAATACTTCTTCTGGCCAAACAATTTCTGAAACTGTCTTTCCATCAAGAAGAGATTCCGCCATAACAACCAATTCTATTGTTACTTTTCCATGATTTTCCTCATCAACTACATTATCATCCTTTTTCATTCTGTCATATAGAATTTCATAAACAGGTTGTTGTCCTAAAAGCTCTGTTACATAGAAAGATACCACCGCAACTGTTGTTAATGCTAATAACAAATGAAAACTTCCAGTCATTTCAAGTATTAAAATTACTCCAGTTATTGGTGCTCTTACTACTGCAACAAAATATGCTGCCATTCCTAAAACTACCCAATGCACTGTGAAATCTGCTCCTGTTTGTGCAAATATATCCACAGTTTCTCCAAAAATTTTCCCTATTATTGCCCCTAAAACTAACATAGGCAAGAATATTCCACCTGCGAAACCTGTTGAATAAGAAATTGCAGTAAATAAAAGTTTAATTATAAAAATTATTATCAAAGTATAAATAACTGCTTTTTCATGTATCAAACTTTCTACTAAGCTATGCCCTCCACCTGTTACTTCTGGAAGAACAAAACACAAGATAAAAGAAACTGTCATAACAAAAGAAACTTTTATCTCTCTTGCTAATTTAACACCATTAAATAAATCTTGACATTTTACTAAAGTTACAGTGAATAATTTTCCAAAGAATGCTATTATTACTCCAAAAATTATATATAAGAAAAATT
>CALHVR010000068.1 GCA_938037005.1 uncultured Leptotrichiaceae bacterium
AAATCCGGAAATAAAATCTAATAAAAGAAATATAAATTATATAATAAATAATAAAAAATTTGAATTTACGACAGATAATGGAGTATTTTCAAAATCAAAGGTAGATTATGGGACAGATGTTATGCTTAAAGTCTTTTTAAAAGAGAATAAAAAAAGAAAAAATGAAATTTTTGATGTATTAGATATTGGATGTGGCTATGGAATTGTATCAGTTGTACTTAAAACTTTTTTTAAAAAAATAAATATGACTTTATCGGATGTAAATGAAAGAGCATTAGATTTGAGTGTAGAAAATTTAAAAAAAGTAGGAATAAAAGATTATGTTAAAATAAAATCGTTTTCATTTGATAATATTAAAAGTAATTTTGATGTTATATTATCAAATCCTCCAATAAGAACAGGTAAAGCGACAATTTTTAAAATTTATGAAGAAAGTTTTGAGCATCTAAATAAAAATGGAGAATTTTATTGTGTAATCCAAACAAAACACGGAGCAAAAAGTACACAAAAAAAATTAGAAGAAATATTTGGAAATTGTGAAATACTAGAAATAGATGGTGGATATAGAATTTTTAGATGTATAAAAAATGAAAATATATAGAAGTTGTTTAAGGATGGTAGTATAAATTTTACTAGGAAAAAATATGAAAAAATGTTATAATACTGAGTAATAAAAGAAATTTGGAGGGATAATGAGTAAAATATTAATACAATTTATAATGATGATATCAGTAGGAGCATTAATAGGGTGGTTTACAAATTATTTAGCGATAAAATTATTGTTTAGACCGTATAAAGAGATTAATTTTTTATTTTTTAAGATACAAGGATTGATACCAAAAAGAAAAAATGAAATTATTGAAAATATAGCTGAGGTTGTTGAGCAAGAATTGATTTCAATGACAGATATTGTAAATAAATTTAAAAATTCAGAAATAGATGGAGAAGTTTTAGATAATTTACTAGATAAAATTGTTGGAGAGAAATTAAAAAATTCTATTTTAGAAAAAAATCCGTTGTTAAAGATGTTTGTGAATGATTCTTTAATGGATAAAATAAAAGAATATGTAAAAAAATCAATATTAGATAATAAAGAGGAAATTGTTGAGGAAATAGTGAAGATAGTGGAAGATAAAATTAATTTTAAAGAAATAATGCTAGAAAAAATGGAAAACTTTTCACTTAAAGAAATAGAAGATATAATTCTTAGAGTTTCAAAAGAGGAACTTAAACATATTGAAATAATTGGAGGAATTTTAGGAGCAGTTATTGCAATTTTCCAATTTTTATTAATGTTAGTTATTAACAAAATTTAATTATATTTTTATTTTAAAAGTATAAAGGTAAAACTTAATTTTAAAATTGAAAGAATAGGTGAATAAATGGACGAAAATAGAATATTGGAGTCTGTTGAGTTAGGAGAAGATAATATTCAAAAATCTTTACGGCCTAAAACTTTTTCGGAGTATATAGGACAAGAAGATTTGAAAAATAAAATGAATATTTTTATAAAAGCGGCAAAGATGAGAGATGAAGCTATGGATCATGTTTTATTATATGGTCCTCCTGGCTTAGGGAAAACAACTTTGGCAGGAGTTATCGCAACAGAAATGGGAGTTAATCTCAAAATTACAACAGGACCGGTACTTGAAAAAGCAGGAGATTTAGCAGCAATATTAACTTCATTAGAAGAGAACGATATTTTATTTATAGACGAAATACATAGACTTAGCACATCAGTTGAGGAAATATTGTATCCAGCAATGGAAGATGGAGAATTAGATATTCTAATAGGAAAAGGACCTTCAGCTAGAAGTATTCGTATTGAATTGCCTAAATTTACATTAATTGGAGCTACGACAAAGGCAGGACAGTTAAGTACACCACTTAGAGATAGATTTGGTGTGACACATAGGATGGAATATTATAGACTTGAAGAGTTAGAGGAAATATTGAAAAGAGGAGCTACTTTAATGAATATTAGCTATGATGAGGATGGAATAACAGAAATAGCTAAAAGAAGTAGAGGAACACCGCGTATAGCGAATAGACTTTTGAAAAGAGCGAGAGATTATGCTTTAGTAAAAGGGAATGGAGTGCTTGATAAAAAAAGTGTTGACGGAATTTTAGATATATTAGGTGTTGATAATAGTGGGCTTGATGAACTTGACAGAAATATTCTTGAATCAATAATAAATGTTTATAATGGAGGACCGGTTGGAATAGAAACGCTGGCGTTATTACTTGGAGAAGATAGAAGAACAGTAGAGGAAGTTTATGAACCATATTTAGTGAAAATAGGATTTATAAAACGGACTCAGCGAGGAAGAGTTGTCACAGAACATGCTTACAAACATTTGGGAATATCTAAATTGATGAAAAATAAAGATGATATTGATGAAGAAGAATAATGAATAAAAAGTTTTTATGAAAATTGAGGAGTAAAATTGTTGACAGTTATAGCTGAAAAAGAAAATATAAAAAATAATGAAATTTTAATAAATGATAAATTGGATTGTAATCATATTCAAAATGTGTTTAGATTAAATGTTGGCGATAAATTGAGAGTTGTTGACGGTGAATATGAATACATTACAGAAATATTATCAATAGCAAAAAAAGAAATAATATTAAATATTATTGAAAAAAAGGAAGATAATTATTCGATAAATAGAGAAATTGACATTGCTTTAGGTGTTTTAAAAAACGATAAGATGAATTTAGCAATACAAAAATTGACAGAAATAGGTGTAAGAAAAATAATTCCTATACAAACAGAGCGTGTTGTCGTAAAGATAAATGAAAAAAAAGAAAAGTGGGACACGACAGTAAAGGAAGCGTTAAAGCAATGTAGAGGCGTAAAGTTTGTTGAAGTGGATTTTTTGAAAAAACTTGAAAATATAGAATTTTCTAAATATGATAAAATATTATATGCTTATGAAAATAGTGATGAAAGTTATAAAATTTATGATGTTATAAAACATGAAGATAAAAAAATATTGTATATAATAGGGCCTGAAGGTGGAATAACTCAAAAAGAAGTTGAATTTTTGAAAAAAAATGGAGCGATTGAAATAAGTTTAGGGAAGAGAATACTTAGAGCTGAAACGGCAGCTGTTGTATTAGGTGGAATATTAGCAAATTTATAAAATTATTTTTAAGGAGAAATTATAATGAAAAAATTAATAATAGCAATTACGAGTTTAGTTTTATTTATTTCTTGTTTTGAAAATATGGATAATTTGAAAACTAAAAATAGAATATTTAGAACAGGAGATAAATTTTTTGTAGTTTATGAAGGGAAAATATTTGAATTATCAAAAGATTTATATTTGACACAAGATAAAAAAGTGGAACAATATTTTACAACAGGATTTTTACAAAAAATAAATATTGATGTTGTGAATAAAGCAGAGTTATTAAATGATTTGAATAAATATTTTCCAAAAAGAATAGAGTATGTTACTGAGGGAGAAAATATAAGTTCAACAATGACATTACCGATAGTGACGGTAGCAAATAAAAAATATATAGACAGTATAAAATTTGATGAAGTAGTTAAATAACTGTAATAAAATTTTAATATTTTTAATGGAAAATTATAAAAATGAATGAAATATAAATGAAATATATAGAGTATAAAAAAGAAAGGAAAAATTATGTTAGAAAGAGAAAAATTACCGAAGGAAGTGACTTCAATAATTGATATAATTGAAGATAAAAAAGGACAAGATATCAAAGTGTATGATATGCAAGGAAAATCACCGTTTTTTGATTATTCAATTTTATGTACGGGAAGTTCAAGTAGAAACATTGAAGCGATAGCAACAGATATAAAAAAAAGTTTAGAAAATGTTAGAAGTGTAGAAGGTTTAGATGAATGTAATTGGGTTTTAATTGACGGTGGCGATATAATTATAAGCGTATTTAATAAAGATGCGAGAGATTATTATCAATTAGATAGTTTTTATGAAGGAAATGACACAGATGATGAAGAAATAGAATAATGTGATATTTATTTCAAATAAGTGATACATTTTTCTAATAAAAGTATAGATTATTTTCTTAAAAATTAGGAGAATAGATGAGAGAAATAGATAAAGAAGAAAGAAGTCCTAGGTTTATAGCTTTTTTAATAGGAGTAGGAGTTGTATTTTCATTATTAATTGCGAGATTATTTTTTTTACAAATATTGAATGCAACGCTATATGAAGCTAAAGCATTAAAAAATAGAATAAGAACAAATATTGTTAAAGCTACAAGAGGAGAAATCTATGATAGAGAAGGGAAATTGTTGGCAAAAAATGTAACGGGTTATCAACTTATACATTATGATACAAAACCCTTAACAGCAGATGAAGTTAAAATTTTGATTGAAATTCAAAATATGACAGAAAAACAAATTGACGATAGGTTGTCAAAAGAGAGAAAAAAAGTAGCAGAAAAATTAAAGGAAACTATATTAGATATAAAAAATATAAGTGAAATAACGGGATATACAACAGATTATTTGATAAAAAGATTTAATAAACAACCAAGGATAGGAACAAGTCAAAAAATATTAGTTATAGATGACTTGGATAAAAATATTGCATTAAGTGCAGTAGAAAAAATAAATACTTCAAGAATTGATATTGTTGAATATAATAAGAGATTTTATCCGGAAGATTATGTTGCATCACATGTGATTGGAAATGTAAAGCCTATCAATGAAAAAGAATATGAAGCATTGAAAGATCAAGGTTATCAAAATGATGATATAATAGGTAAAAAAGGTGTAGAAAAACAATACGATAAAGCAATGAAAGGACAAGATGGAGCTCAAACAGTTGAAGTTGATGTCCATGGAAATGTAATAAGAGAAATTAAAAATACGGAAAGTATAATGGGTAAAAAAATATATTTATCTATTGATTTAGATTTACAGAAATATATGACAGAGGAATTTAGAGGGAAAAGCGGAGTCTTTATAGCAATGGAAGCAAAAACTGGTAAAATTATAACATTTGTTAGTAATCCGGAAATTAGCTTAAATTTGTTAAGCTCAAGAATACCTGATCAGCAATGGAATGAACTTGTAAATTCTAAAGCAAAACCACTTGTAAATAAAGGAATTGCAGGGTTATATCCTCCGGGATCAACATTTAAAGCTGTTACAGGGTTGGGAATATTGGAATCAGGAATTTCTCCTCAAGAAACAGTTTATTCAACGGGAGTGTATGAAAAAGGTAATAAAATTTATAGAGATTCACATACTTATGGACACGGAACGACAAATTTTGCAAAATCTATTGAAGAATCAGTGAATACTTATTATTATTATTTTGCAGAGAGAGCAGGACTTAGTAATATTATAAAATATGCGAAGGAATTTAATATTGGTAAAAAGACAGGTATTGATATTCCGGGAGAGTTGAGTGGGACATTACCAACTCCTGAATGGAAAAAAGAAAAATTTAAAAAACCAAGAGATCAAAAATGGGTTTTAGGAGATTTAATTAATATGTCAATAGGACAAGGGTATTTACTTGCAACTCCAATTCAAATAGCTTCTGTTTATCAAACGATAGCTAATAATGGTGTCACAATGAAACCAACTGTTGTAGATAAATTTGTAAAATTTGATGGAACAGTAGAAGAAAATAAACCGGTTGAAATGAAAAAGATAAACATATCTCAAAAAAATATAAAATTACTTCAAAATGCTTTAAGATTGCCTGTAATTGGAGCGAGAGGGACTGCGACTATTTTAAGAATAAATGGGTATCCAGTTTCAGCGAAAACAGGAACAGCTCAAAATAGTTCATATCACGATAATCACTCGTGGATTGCAGGATATTTTCCGACAAATAATCCGGAAATTGTATTTGTGTCAATAGTAGAAGGTGGTGGATATGGAGGAGTAGCTTCTGGAGCGTTAGCAAGAAGTTTCATTTTGAAATATCGTGATAAATATGTTTTTAAAGTTAAATAGAATTAAAATTTAAATAACAAAAAATAATTAGAAAAGAGAGGAAAAATGTCAGAAACAGAAAAAAAAGAAACAGGAGAAAATTATTCATTTAAGAAAAAAATTTTTAAAAATATAAGAAATAAACAAGTTAAAATGCATACAGATAAATCGCATACTAGAGATGATAAAGAGGAAGATACTAAATTTAGATATATTTCAAATAGAAGATATAACAGAAAAAATAAAAATGATGATGATTTTAAAGAAAAAGATGAGAAAGTGTATATAATTCCATTAGGGGGAGTAGAGGAAATCGGTAAAAATATGACTGCATTTCAATATAAAGATGAAATAATAGTTGTAGATGCAGGGATTACATTTCCAGAAAATGAACATTTAGGAATTGATGTGATAATTCCTGATTTTACTTATTTAGAAAATAATAAAGACAAAGTAAAAGCGTTATTAGTAACGCACGGACATGAAGATCATATTGGAGCAATTCCATACTTTTATCAAAAATTAGGATCAGAAAATATACCAATGTATGGTGGTAGATTGACATTAGAGTTGGCAAAAGCTAAATTTGAAAGAAAAGATACTAAATTACCAAAAGAAAAAATTATAAAAGGAAGAAGTATAATAAAAGTTTCAAAATATTTTACAGTTGAATTTATAAGTGTAACTCATAGTATTGCAGATTGTTATGCTATTCATATAAAAACACCTGCTGGAAATATTTTACATACAGGAGATTTTAAAGTAGATTTAACACCTGTAGATGGTGAAGGATTTGATTTTGGTAGGCTAGCTCAATTAGGAGAAGAAGGAATTGATTTATTATTATCAGATAGTACAAATGCACAAGTTCCAGGATTTACTCCTTCAGAAAGAACGGTTGGAGAAAGTTTAAAAGATGAATTTACAAAAGCATCTGGAAGAATTATTTTAGCAGCATTTGCATCTCATGTTCATAGACTTCAACAAATTATAAAAATAGCTCATAAAAATGGAAGAAAAATAGCTATTGATGGAAGAAGTATGGTAAAAATATTTGAAATTTGTTCTAATTTAGGATATTTAGAAATACCAAAAGGAATTATGATTAGCATAGAAGAAGCTGAAACATTACCAGCAAACAAAGTGTTGATTTTATGTACTGGAACTCAAGGAGAACCGTTGGCTGCTTTATCAAGAATAGCGAATGGATCACATAAACATATTACACTTAGAAATGGAGACACAGTTGTAATTTCTGCGAGTCCAATTCCTGGAAATGAAAAAGCAGCTTCAAAAAATATAAATCAATTAATGAAGAGAGAAGCAAATGTTGTTTTTGAAAAAGTAGTAGGAATTCACGTTTCAGGACATGGTTGTCAGGAAGAACAAAAATTAATGTTAAATTTGATAAAACCTAGAAACTTTTTACCAGTTCATGGAGAATATATGATGCTAAAAAAACATAAAGAATTAGCAGAAGTAACAGGGATACCAACAGAAAATATTATATTATCAGAAATTGGAATGAAAATAGAATTATCTAAAAATAGCTTTAAAGTAGTTGGAAAAGTTCCTGCTGGATCAACATTTATTGATGGATTTGGAATTGGAGATGTTGGGAATGCTGTCTTAAAAGATCGTCAAAATTTAGCAGATGATGGAATAGTAATTATAACGATTTCTCAAAATAAGGAAGGTAATTTTGGAGAACAAGTAGAACTTGTAACAAGAGGTTTTGTATATAATAAAGATGCTGAAAATTTATTAAACGAAACAAGAGAATTAATAAAACTTGAATTACAAAATTTACAATCGGAAAAAGTTAAAGAAATTGGTAAAGTAAAACAAAGATTAAGATTGAAAGTAGGAGAATTTTTAAATAAAAAAACAGATAGAGAACCTATAATTCTTCCTATAATATTGGAGGTATAAAATGTTAAACCTTAAAAGTAAAGAAAGAGCTTTTTTAAAAAAAATAGCTCACGATCTTGATCCTATTGTGAGAATAGGAAAAGATGGTATAGATGAAAATGTAATTGATAGTATTGCAAAAGTTGTAAAAAAAAGAGAATTAATTAAGGTAAAAATATTACAAAATTCAGATGTTAAGCTGGAAAGAGAATTAGGAAATGAAATAGCTTTAAAAACGAAATCTGTATTTGTTGATAGTATAGGGAAAGTACTTATATTTTTTAAACCAAATGATAAAGATGGAAAAATAACAGAAGAATTTTATGAATTTAAAAGAAAGGCAAAAAGAAAATAATGAATCATCACGGAATAATATTTGGAAATAGGTTATTAGATGTAGCGTTTATTGCTTGTTTTTTAGCTCAATTCTATAAAGTTTTTTGTCCATTATTTAAAGGGAAAAAGCCGGAATGGACAAGAATTGTACAAACAGGAGGAATGCCTAGCTCACATGCATCAACGGTAGTTTCTTTAGCAACAGGAGTATTTTTATTGAAAGGAAGTATGTCAATAGAATTTGCAATAGCAGTTGTGTTTTCTAGTGTTGTTCTTTATGATGCAACAGGAATAAGAAGACAAGCAGGAGAGCATGCGAAAGCATTGAATAAATTGATAGACAGTATAGAAAACAGATATGGTATAGAAATTATAAGCCAGCAATTTAAAGAATTTTTAGGGCATACGCCTTATGAAGTATTGTGGGGAAGTATACTGGGAATTGTAGTTGCAATTTTGTTTAAAGGATATATTATGGGGTAGAGTTATTAATATAAAAAGTAAAAAGATTATGGCTTAAAATTTTGTTATAAACTTTAATAATAAAGAGGAAATATGAAAAAAAGACTAGATTTAATATTAGTAGAGCGTGAAATATTTGAAACTAGAGAAAAAGCTAAAAGAGAAATTATGGCAGGCAATGTTCTTATAAATGAAAAAGTAGAAACAAAAGCTGGAACAATGTTTAAAGATACTAAGGATTTAAATATTAGAATAAAAGATAGATTGAAATATGTAAGTCGTGGTGGGTTGAAATTAGAAAAAGCTATAGAAGTTTGGAATTTAGATTTTAAAGATAAATTAGTTTTAGATATTGGAGCTTCAACGGGAGGATTTACAGATTGTGCTTTACAAAATGGAGCAAAAAGAGTTTATGCGAATGATGTTGGGACTAATCAACTTGACTGGAAATTAAGAAATGATGAAAGAGTAGTTTCATTAGAAGAAAAACATATAAAAGATTTAGAAATAGAAGATTTGGAAAATAATAAAGTAGATTTTATAGTTATTGATGTTTCATTTATATCTTTAACAAAAGTTATAGGTTATTTTGATAGATTTTTAAAAGAAAACAGTCAAGTTGTAATGCTTATAAAACCACAATTTGAAGTAGGAAAAGAGAAAATAGGACGTAATGGAATTGTAGAAAATGAAGAATATCATAATGAAGCAATAAAAAAAATTATTAATTTTATTAAAGATTTAGGATATGAGCTTTTAGGAGTTGAAGATTCACCGATAAAAGGGACTAAAGGGAATAAAGAATTTTTAATGTTAATAAAAAAATAAAATATTAGAAATTATTAATTGAGTAAGTGGAGGAAAAATGAATAAAAATAAAAAATGGAATTTAGTATTAGCGTTTGTGTTAGGAAGTGTTGTCACATTTTGTGCAGGGCCTATATTAAAAACGGGAATAATGGATAATAAAAATGTGGCAACATTAAATGATACAAAAGAAATTCAAAGAATAGTAGATGTAATAAATATAATTGAAAATAGATTTGTTGGAAAAGAAGAAACACCAACAAAGGATAAATTATATGAAGGAGCAGTATCAGGGATAGTAAAAGTATTAAACGATCCGTATTCAGAATATTTAGCAATTGAAGATTTAAAAGATTTTGAAGAAGATATGCAAGGAGAGTATGTCGGTGTCGGAATGACGGTACAGAAAAAAAGAGGAGAGCCTTTAGAAGTAGTATCGCCGTTTGTAGGAAGTCCGGCTGAAAAAGTAGGGATTAAAATAAAAGACAAAATTATAAAAGTTGATGGAAAAGATATTTTACCACTTACTGCAAATGAAACGACAAAAATGTTAAGAGGTAAAGAAAATACAAAAGTAACAGTAGAAGTAAGAAGAGAAGGGAAAAAAGATCCAATTACATTTACATTAACGAGAGCTAAAATTAAACTGGAAATGGTTGAAAGCAAAATGCTTGAAGGAAATATAGGATATTTGAGCCTATTGAGATTTGGAAATAATGTTGGTATTGAAGTTGAAAAAGAAATTGTTAAGTTGAAAGAGCAAGGAATGAAAGGACTTATACTGGATTTAAGATCAAATCCAGGTGGTTCATTGGCAGAAGCACAAGATATTTCTTCATTGTTTGTAAAAGAAAATTTAATGGTATATTTAAAATATAAAAACGGTCAAAGAAAAGACTACACTAGAACAAAACAATATTTAGGAGATTTTCCATTAATTGTACTTACTAATAAAGGGAGTGCTTCAGCTTCAGAAATTGTAACAGGAGCAATTAAAGATTATAAAAGAGGAACGATAATTGGAGATAAAACTTTTGGAAAAGGAATTGTTCAACAAGTTATACCACTTAGAAATAACGATGCATTGAAATTGACTATTGCACAATACTTTACACCAAACGGTAATTATATACACGAAAAAGGAATAGAACCGGACATAAAAGTTGAAATGGAAGAAATGATAGCTTTAAGAGGGTATACGAATGAATCGGAACAAGCCAGAGAAAATAGAAGAAAAGAAATTAAAGAAATTTTAATTAAAGATAAAGGGGAAGCAGAAGCTAAGAAAATATTAGATGCCGGTGATGTTCAAATGGAAAGAGCTTTACAAGAAATGAAAAAGATGTTAAATAAAACTAAATAAGAAAAAATATGTTGAGTTTTAGTAAAAAAATGGTGATGTAAAAAGAATTTACTTGACAAAAAGTGAAAAAAAAAGTAAAATACATTTACGATTATAAAAAATAAGGAATTTCAATTATAAGTTGTAAAAGATGAATACTAAAGTATTCGTTTCTAGGAAAAAGGAGGTAGTTTAAATGCAAATTTGTGAAGTATTTGGAAAAAAAGTAGGACATGGAAATATGGTGAGTCACTCTCACAGAGCAACTAAAAGAATCTGGAGACCAAACTTACAAACTATGAAATTAAATGTGAATGGGACTGAAATTAAAGTTAGAGTATGTACAAAAGCTATGAAAACTTTAAAAGGTAAAAATGTTGATCAAATAAGAAAAATTTTATTAGAAAATAAAGATAATTTAAGTGATAGATTATCAAAAGTATTATTTTCAGCATAATAATTAATTATAAAGAGAAGGCGATGCCTTCTTTTTGTTTGTAAAATAAAATTATAAAGATAAAATAATAAAAAGTAAGAAAATAAGTGAACAACTGAATATAAACAAAAATTATGAAACAGTAAATTTTTGTGAAATTTATAATAACTAAATGAGTGGATTAGTAAAAAGTAGGAGTTTTAGTTTTAGACTCCTAAATTTATAGTTATAATAAAAATATGTTGACATTTTTATTATATCATGCTAGAATTAGGGAGAAAATTTTTATTATAAAGGAGAATAATTATGAAAAAATTATTATTAGTTTTAGGAGTTTTAGTAAGCTCAGTAGCAATGGCTGAAGGAAACGTAGCAGAAGGAAGATTAGGATACAGCTTCAAAGGTGGAGAAAAACTTACAGCTAATCTTACACACAAACTTGTATTAACTGGAGAATACAGAAGAGAAGTTATGCCTAACGTAGAATTAGGATTAGGATTAGATGTTAAAAGAGCAGATGAAGTAAAAGCTACAAAAGATGAGCAAAATTACGATACAATTGTTAAAACAGGAGTACCTGTTTACGGAGTAGCTCAATATAACTTCAAAAATGACTCAGATGTTGTTCCATTCGTAAAAGGAAGATTAGGAGTAGTTGTAGGAAGAAATTATGAAGTTACAGAAACTTTAAATAATACAGCATCTGCAACTAAAGATTTAATTAAAGGTAATGCATTATATGCAGGAATTGGAGCAGGAGTAAACTATAAAAACTTCGTAGCTGATTTATCATACAACTATACTAGAGGTAAAAAAATAGAAGAAGCAAAATTAGCACATACAACTGATGAAGCAATTAAAAAAGCAGCAGTAAAAGAAATTGGAATGGGATCAGGTGTAGTAACATTATCAGTAGGATATAGTTTAGGATTCTAATTAAATTAAAATTTAATAATTATATTGAAAAGGATAAGATTTTTTCTTGTCCTTTTGTTTTTATTCAGTTTAAATGAACTTATTTTCTATTTTAATTAAATAAACATAATTTTTTTGTTATACGTAGTATATTTTAAGAGTTTTAAATAAAAAATAGAAATATATTTTAAAAATACTCTTTTTTTGATATAATATTTAAGATAAAAAATAAGTTTAGAAAAGAGAAAAAAATGGCAACATATAATTTTTTATTTAAAAAGATAGATGATAAAGAAGTGAAAATAAAAGGTATGGGAAAAGTTGCAATAACGAAATTTCATAAATTAGGGGTAGAAACTTTGTATGACTTGTTATATTATTTCCCGAGAGCGTATGAAGATAGGAGTAATAGTAAGAATATTTCTAGTCTTTTAGAAAATGAGTTTGCCGTAGTTCGTGGTAAAATTGTTGATACAAAAAGACAATTTATAAATAGAAAAATTATGTTTCGTGCGATGTTAAGAGATGAAACTGGAATAATGGAGCTAGTTTGGTTTAATAATAAATTTATAAAAAATAATATAAATGTTGGAGATGACTTGATTGTTTACGGTAAAGTAAAAAAAACTATGAAAACTCAAATAGTTAATCCGGAATATAAAAAAATACAACCTAATGGAAGCGTAAAAGAGAAAGATAGTTATAATCAAATATTACCGATTTATCCGTCAACAAGTTCATTGAGGCAAGAAGCAATTAGAAAAATAATATACGAAGCAATGATTGAATATGGTTATTTGATTGAAGAAAATTTGCCGGAAGAATTAATAAAAAAAGAAAAGTTATTAGAAAGAAAAGAAGCATTAATGAATATACACTTTCCAGAAAATAAAGAAAAAAATGTAGAAGCTAAAAGAAGATTTATGTTTGAAGAAATTTATTTGTTAGAAATGGGAATATTACAAGGTAGATATGAAACAGATAAAGCAAATAACGATATTTACGAGCTTGAAGATAACAAAAATTTGGTGAGTAAGTATATAGAAAAATTAGGATATAAATTGACAAAAGCACAAAAGCGTGTAATTAGTGAAATTTATAAAGAGTTGAGAAATGGAAAAATTTTAAATAGATTGATACAAGGTGATGTTGGATCGGGGAAAACGGTTGTTGCTATGATAATGTTGCTTTACATTGTTGAAAACGGGTATCAAGGAGTTATAATGGCACCAACTGAAATTTTAGCTACACAACATTATTTGAGTATAGTGGATGAATTTGCTAATTTAGATGTAAGAGTTGAAATTTTAACGGGAAGTGTTAAAGGCAAAAAAAGAGAAAAATTATTGTATGAAATTGAAAAAGGATTGGTTGATATTGTAATTGGGACACACGCATTGATTGAAGATGATGTTAAATTTCATAAATTAGGACTTGTAGTAATTGATGAGCAACATAAATTTGGAGTGGGGCAAAGACGGTTATTAAGAGAAAAAGGAAATTTAGCAAATCTTATTGTAATGAGTGCGACACCTATACCAAGGTCGTTAGCTCTTACGATTTATGGTGATTTAGATGTATCAATAATAGATGAGTTGCCAGCAGGAAGGAATCCAATTAAGACAAAATGGATTAAAAATGATTTAGACTTGAATAAAATGTATAAGTTTATTGATAAAAAAATAGAAGAAGGCAGGCAAGTTTATGTAGTTTCTCCATTAATTGAGGAAAGTGAAAAGCTTAATGCAAATTCAGCTCAAGAAACTTTTGAAAAATATAAGCAAATTTTTCAAAATCGTAGAGTTGGAATAATGCACGGAAAAATGAAAGCTCAAGAAAAACAAAAAGTGATGGAGGAGTTTAAAAAAGGGAAACTTGATATTTTAATTTCAACAACAGTTATAGAAGTTGGAGTGAATGTCCCTAATGCTTCAATTATGGTGATTAGGAGTTCGGAAAGATTTGGGTTGTCATCATTGCATCAGTTACGAGGAAGAGTAGGGAGAGGACAATATCAATCTTATTGTTTTTTAGAATCAAATACAGATAATGAACTTTCAAGTAAAAGGCTGGAAGTTATGGAAATGACAACGGATGGCTTTAAAATAGCTGAAGAAGATTTGAAATTGCGTAATTCAGGCGAAATATTGGGAACAAGACAAAGTGGAGTTTCTGATATGGTCCTGACAGATATAGTCAAAAATGTGAAAGAAATAAAATTAATACGAGATTATGTAATGGATTACTTAGAAAAGAATGAAGGTAAACTTTATAACGAATATTTAAAATTAGATGTTTATCAAAAATTTAAGTAAATTAAAAAAAAATATTTACTAAAAGTTAAAGTAAGTGTATAATCTTTTAATGTAGTTATTATTATTTTGAAATAAAGAATAAAAAATTTAGAGAGGAGAAATCGGACAATAAAAATAAATGTCTGAAAAATAAATGAAAAAATGGATATTAGGATTAGTAATAATTTTAGCGTTTTTTGTATCTAAACAAATTTTTAGTGCATCAAATATGACTTTTGTTGGAGATTCAATAATGAATGGTGGTAAAAAATATATAGCCCCCAATTTTAGAGGAGCATATTTTGATACTAAAATAGGAAGACAGTTTTCAACATTGCCAGAAATTGTAAAAAAATTAAAAGATGATGGTGAATTGGGAGATGTTTTAGTTGTAGGACTTGGAACAAATGGCCCTTTTAGTGATAAAGATTTTGACGATGTTGTTAGAATGATGCAGGGAAAAGATGTATTTTTTATAAATACTGCACACAAAAAATGGTGGGAGCAATCTGTAAATGAGAAATTGAGAAAAAAAGTGAATGAGTATGCAAATGTACACTTAATAGATGTATATTCAAAATTAAAATCACAAAAACAATATTATGTCGCCGATGGAGTGCATTTAAATGATAGTGGGTACAAATATTATGCTGGATTAGTTTCGGAAGCTTTAAAAGGTTATGAAAACCGAAATATATTTGAAAAAGGATATGATGCAGTGGCTAATATTATAAGTGAATATTATCATGAAATAAAAAATTTATTTGATAAAAAATGAAGTTAAGAGGAGTTAAAACAAAATGAATGATAGGAACAAAAGAATAGAAACACTTGATGTATTGCGTGCGATGGCTCTTATTTTAATTTCAATATATCATTGGTTTTCATATAAAGGAAGTTATATTGGAGTTGTCATATTTTTTGTATTGAGTGGGTATTTATTTACACCGAATATTTTTAATAAAAATGAAGGATTACGAGATGGAATTAAGAAAAGAATATCAAAGCTATACCCTAGTTTAATAATAGTTATTTTTATTTCAACTGTTATTCTTTATATAATGAATGACATGAAAGGACTGGAATTAACATATAAAAATAGTGTAATTTATTCAATATTAAGTTTGACTAATATTTATCAAATTATAGCAAAACTTTCATATTTTGATAATTATAGTCTAGTATTACCGTTGACGCATCTTTGGGCGTTGTCATTTCAATTTCAAATGTATATTGCTATACCGATATTTATAATAGGATTAAAAAAATTAAATGCAACTAAGAAAAATGTAATTACTTTATTAATATCTTTAAGTTTATTGTCGGCAGGATATATGGCTTATTTATATTCGTCAAAAGTTGACTTTTCAAGAATATATTATGGGACTGACACGAGAATGTTTTCTTTTTTAGTTGCTTCAGCTGTTGGGATTTATTATAAAGGTAGAACTATAAAAAATAGAAATGAAAGAGCTCTAGTAAATTTTTTAGGTTTTTTAGGAATAATTTTAACAATTTATTACATATTTTTTGTAGATTATCAAAATCCATTTAATTATTATGGTGGAATGTATATCGTTAGTTTATTGTTATCATTTACAGCAGCTATGTTTGAACATAAGAAAAAGGGAATAAACGAAAAAGTACAAGTAATATTAAATCCTTTTATAAGATTAGGACAACATCAATATGAATATTATTTGTGGCAATACCCCATTATGATTATTGCGAGAGAATATTTTAAATTTACAACATTAAGTTTTAATCAACAAATTTTTATACAAATTGTGATTATGATTGTATTGTCGGAACTAACTCATTATTTAGTGACAAAAAATTGGATAAAAAAATTAAGTTTTGTATTATTAGGATCAATTTTAACGATGTTGGTTGTTACTCCTAATTATGTAAGTGAGGATTTGGAAGAAATGAAAAAAATACAAGCTGTTGCTGAGCAAAATTCTTCTGAAAATAATACGAATAAAAATAATGAAACTGAAACGATAAATTCTGAAAATACAACAAGTACAACAAAAACAGAAGAAGAAAATTCGGCAGAGAATACAACGGAAGATGTAAAAGTTGATGCGAATATGCCGACAGATACGAGAGGAATAACATTTATTGGAGATTCTGTTATGGAAATGACAAAAAATGATATTAAGAAAAGATACCCAAATGCAAAAATAAATACTAAAGTTGGAAGACAGTTTAAAGAATTGTTAAGTATTATCTCTACTTTAAAACAACAAGGTGCACTTAATAAAACTGTTGTTATCTCGCTTGGAACAAATGGAAATATAAATCCAAAAGATATGGAGCAAGCAGTGAAATTGTTAGAAAATAATCAAGTTTATTTAGTGAATACTGTAGTACCGTTAGCTTGGGAGAAAAGTGTGAATGATACGATAGTTAAAACTGTTGCAGCTAATAGTAATTTTACTTTGGTTGATTGGTATTCATTTGCAAAAGGGAAAAGAAGTTATTTCTATAAAGATGGTGTTCATCCAAAACCGGATGCCGCAATAAAATACGTTCAGTTAATTTATGATAAAGTAAGTAAATAAAACATATTAAAATCAATGTAAAAATTTTAAAAATAATATATAAAATTAAAAAAAATAAATTTTTCCATAAATTTTCAAAAAAAGTAGTTGACAAAGAGAAAGAGATGTGTTAGAATGCTATTTGTCTATTGAAAAGGTAGGCAAGGACAATAAATAACAGAATAAAGAAAAGAAGAAAAGCAAACCAAGAAAGATGTGAAAGGGAAGATTAAGAAAAGTAATTTTCTCGTCAATTAAGTTAAAAGACAAAAAGGTGAAAAATAGAGATTGAATGAAGAGTTTGATCCTGGCTCAGGATGAACGCTGACAGAATGCTTAACACATGCAAGTCTATGGTAAAGTTAGTGCTTGCACTAACGGAGCCATGGCGGACGGGTGAGTAACGCGTAAAGAACTTGCCTTATGGACTGGGATAACAGTTGGAAACGACTGATAAGACTGGATATAATTATACATTTGCATGAATGTGTAATGAAAAGAGATGCCATAAGAGAGCTTTGCGTCCTATTAGTTAGTTGGTGAGGTAAAGGCTCACCAAGGCGATGATAGGTAGCCGGCCTGAGAGGGTGAACGGCCACAAGGGGACTGAGATACGGCCCTTACTCTTACGGGAGGCAGCAGTGGGGAATATTGGACAATGGAGGGAACTCTGATCCAGCAATTCTGTGTGCACGAAGAAGGTTTTCGGATTGTAAAGTGCTTTCAGTTGGGAAGAAGAAAGTGACGGTACCAACAGAAGAAGCGACGGCTAAATACGTGCCAGCAGCCGCGGTAATACGTATGTCGCGAGCGTTATCCGGAATTATTGGGCATAAAGGGCATCTAGGCGGTTATGCAAGTCAGGGGTGAAAACTTACGGCTCAACCGTGAGCTTGCCTTTGAAACTGTGTGACTAGAGTACTGGAGAGGTGGGCGGAACTACACGAGTAGAGGTGAAATTCGTAGATATGTGTAGGAATGCCGATGATGAAGATAGCTCACTGGACAGAAACTGACGCTGAAGTGCGAAAGCTAGGGGAGCAAACAGGATTAGATACCCTGGTAGTCCTAGCTGTAAACGATGATCACTGGGTGTGGGCATGAAGAGTGTCTGTGCCGAAGCGAATGCGATAAGTGATCCGCCTGGGGAGTACGACCGCAAGGTTGAAACTCAAAGGAATTGACGGGGACCC
>CALHVR010000069.1 GCA_938037005.1 uncultured Leptotrichiaceae bacterium
TATTTTCCGTAAAATCATTTATACTACTATTCAAGTTATCAACATTTTTTCCCACATTATCTACATATTTTTCTAATGTCAAATCATTTTCTGTTTTTGAATATTGTTCATCAATTTTTCCAATAAAACTGTCTATTTGTTTACTTTCTATACCATATATATCATTCATATCCACATTTTCCAACTTAACTTCCGATAATGTCAACCGTGGAACTAGACCTAAAAATCCTTCTCTTTCTAATTTTACTTTTGCACTCCCTTTTCCAAACGATTTTTTATCTAAAATCAAATCATCAAATGTCATTGTCCCTTTTTCTACAGAATATTTTATATTCTCAAATCTCGTATCTTTTGTTCTTGTCATATAATAAACGATATTGTTTGAAAAAATAATTCCTGTAGTTAATACTATTACTAATAATAATATTATACTTAATAATATTTTTACAATTTTCATTTTTCCTCCAAAAATTTATCTATTTTGATAAAGTTGACATCATTTTTTTAGATGCTACTGCGTATGAATTTATATTATTTTCTTTCATAACTTGATATGTCCTAGCTAAAAATTCTCTTTTACTAATTGAAATATTTTTTTGATTTTTTAGTTGAGTAACTCCTAATATTGTCAATTCTTTTATTTTTACTGAATTTTCTGTTACTTTCTCTGCTATAAAATCTACAATTTTAATATCTGTTTCATCAAATTTTGTATCAGTTGAAGAACTTTTTACATTAACTTTTTGCACTTGTGATTCATTTTCTATAGTTTTTACTTCTTTCTCTGTATTTAATTTAGTACTTCCTACTGATGTTTTTATCTCATCATTTGTTTTTGTTTCAACAACTTTTTCTGTATTTGTTTGTACTGTAGTCACTGTATTTTCTACTACTTTTACTTTTGAAGCTTTTATTGTCGTATCTATTATCTCTTCAATTTTTTTACTTTTTGGTGAATATGGATCACTTTTTTTTAAAACATCTAATGACACCCTTTGTATAAATGAGCATGAAAATACCGACAATGCTAATCCTATTATTAAAAAAATTTTTTTATTTTTCATTTTTCTTTAAACTTTTCTTTAAGCAAAAAAGTTTTCCCTCCTAAATTACTAAAATTTAACATTTTCTTTTGTTATTTTATCTAATTTATATTTTGAATTTACTTCTTGAACAAAGTTTCTACTTTTTTCTTGTTTTTCTTCTGCTATAACTTTACTTTCTATTTGTTTTCTAACTTTACTAAATTCTATATATCCTTTTGGTAATTTTTCTAAAACTTTTACAATATATAACTCATCTCCTATTGTAATAATTTTATTTACAACTTGTCCTGCAGAAACATTTGTAATCGCATTACTTATCGCTCCATACTCTGAAGCCAATGTACTTAAAGGAATTTCCCCTGTTTCTCCATCTGCACCATCATTTGCACCACTATATTTTTTTACAACATTTTTAAAATCTTCTGGTTTAGAAATTGCTTCTTTCAAAGCTTCTTCTGCTTTTGCTTTATCACTTGATTTTAATATCGCAATTTGCAGTCTTACAGTATCTTCTTTTCTTTCATAATTTGATTTTGAATTTTCATATACTTCTCTTAATTTTTCTTCTGTGACTTCTGTATTTTTACTTCTTTCAGCTACAGTTACTGACGCAAGTAAACTTTCTTTTGTTGTTTCAATTCCATCTAAATAATTTTTACTTTTATCAAGATTTTGATTTTTTCCTTCTAAAGCTATCGCTCTCGTCATTGCTATATTTTGTACAATTTGTATTTTCATTTGTTCTAACTGTTCAGCAGAAATATCTTTTTCTGAAAGCCCAGTTGCCTCTAAATTTCTTTTTAATTCATAATTTACTTCAGATTCATAAACTTTTATTTTTTTATCTTCTGTTTCAAACACAACTTTTCCTGATTTTCCACTATTTCCACACGCTAACATTAAAGTACATAGTCCTATCACTAATCCAATTTTTATTTTTTTTTTCATAATTCCTCCCGTATTACTCCTGTCTTATTTTTTATTATATCATATTAACTTTAATAATTCTATAATGTTAAAATATAATTCTTTTATTTGAAAATTAAAAGGATAAGAAAACTCTTATCCTCAAATCTATTTCTATTAAATTTAAAATTTACTTTAATTTTTATAATTATAATTTTTTACTATTTTAATGCAAATTCTTTATGATATAAAGGTCCAACATATTCATTTAATTTAAACGATTCTCTTAACGCTTCTGTTATTAATTCTTTTGTTGTTTTTAAAGCTTCAAGAACAGTTGCACCTTTTGCTAATTCAGCTGTAATTGATGCAGCAAATGTACATCCAGCTCCATGATTATAAGGTGTATCAATTTTTTCACTTTCTAACACATAAAACTCTTTTCCATCATATAAAACATCTACCGCTTTATCCGTTTCAAATGATTTTCCACCTTTAATAATTACATTTTTTGCCCCAAATTCATATATTTTTTTTGCAGCTTCTTTTAACTCTTCTAAAGTTTTTATCACAGGAACTCCCGCTAATTGTGATGCTTCAAATAAATTTGGTGTTACAACTTTCGCATATGGTAATAAATATTTTTGCATTGCAATCGTATTTTCTGGAAACAATGCTTCTTCTGCACCTTTACAAACCATTACTGGATCAATTACAATATTTTCAATTTTACTATCTTTTAAAACCGATCCAACATATTCAATTATTTCAACTGTTGGCAACATTCCTGTTTTTATTGCATCTACACCTATTCCTTTTAATACTGTTTTAACTTGTTCTTTTATTGTATTTAACTCTACTGGAAATACTTTATGTCCCCAATTATTATCTGGATCCATTGAAACAATTACTGTTAGAGCATTCATTCCATAAACTCCTCTTTCTTGAAACGTTTTTAAATCAGCTTGTATTCCTGCTCCACCACTTGTATCTGATCCTGCTATTGTTAATACTTTTTTTGGATTTGCCATTTTTACCTCCATTATTATCATATAATATATTATTTTTTAGTTTTCTAAAAACAACATATTATATCATTTTTCTTATAGTTTTATAAGAACTTTTTAACATTTTCTATATATATCTTTTTTATACTTTCAATATATTTTAGTTATTATTTACCTGTTAATAACAATCCAATATGTGCTATTATAGCTGATCCTAAATATGTACCAATAAATACACATGATCCTACAATAACAATTCTCCAAGATACTCTTTTTAAATCTCCTAGTCTATTTGCAATAGACAATCCTGCAAATGTTAAAATTGGTGTTGTTATTCCTAAAAAGTCTACTGCATGAATCATTTTTATTGCAAAAGGGAATATTAAGCAGCAAATTAATGATGTAACTGAAACCCAACCTAATACTGGAAATTCTTTTAACATTTTAACTGGTTGTTTTTGCATTACTTTTTGAATAAAAATTCCAACTATTGTTATCAATCCTAATATAAATAATCCTAAAAAAGTTTCTTTTGTTACTGGAGTAGATGGTCTTTGACTATTTGCCGTTTTAATATATTTCACAAATTGTGATAATAAAATTAAACATAAACTTAATATTAATATTCCTAATATTTTTAAATTTTCTAACATTTTATTTTCTGACATTATTTATCACCTCTTGTTAATTTTTTATACATAAATTTTTGAAGTGGAGCTGCTAACAACACCATCGTAAATGTTCCAAAAAAACTTGTTAATAACTGGCTTGTTGCCGCATACGCTCTTATTGTTTCTTCCATTTGAGGATTTGCAACCGATAATGCTGAACTTGCCGCTGCCATCATACTTGCTGATCCCATTCCTGATGCCATTGCTAATGCTTCAGGTCTTAATCCTATTCCTTCAAATAATGGTGCTACAACACTAAAGAATAAAGCCCCAAACAATGTCCCAAAAATATACATTCCTAAAACTCCTTCTCCTTCTGGTGAATTTAACGTATATTTTTCAGTAATATATGCTAACTCTCCCTCTCTTCCTATTCCTAATGTTGCTCCAATCGCTTCTCTTCTAAGTCCTAAAAATATTGCAACCGGCAATCCTAAAACTACTGTTCCTAAATTCCCAATTTCTTGTGACATAAATACAAATCCTATCGATAAGATTTCTTTTATTTTAGGTGCAATGTCTGCTCCATATCTTGCCATTAATGGTAACATAATTATAATTAAATATTTACCTGCAAATTCGACATTCTCTTTTGAATAAATCTTAGTTAAAATTCCTTTTCTAAAAATTTGTAATCCTAAAATCATACAAATTAAAAGTGCGAAGGCTAAAGGTAATAATGCTACTTTTATTTGTCCTATTGGTATAAATTTTGCTCCTATCATTTCTGCAATAACAATTACTATAATTGCAAAAATAACCATGTAAATAAAGTTTTTATTTCTCATCTTTTTCTCCTTCCAAAATTTCAATTATTTTTTCATAATCTTTATATGATTTTTTATATAATTTTTCTTTCTCCATATTTCCTGACATTGATTTTAATACATCATATATAAATTGTGGAAATACAGAAAAGATATATTCTGAATCTTCATCTATAAAATCATCACCATGAATTGTTCCAATAAATCCACTGTATCCCACTTGAATGCATGGAAACATCATTGATAAATCTCCCAAATCTCCTGCTGCACTTATTGCTCTATCTTTTATTATCGCTTCAATTTTATCTGTTTTATTAAATTCTTTTTCCACAAATTCAGATAAATATCTATCTTGTTTAAATGGCATATATCCAATCACAGTTTCTATTTCAACATCTCCTGATAACGACATTGCCGCTCCTTTTGCTGCATTATCTAGTTTTTTTGCTCCATCTAAAATATATTCAACCGATTGTGCTCGAAAATCAGTTCCCACTTTTACATCTTGCGGAATTACATTTACTCCCATTTTATGATGTAAAATTACTGGATTTATTCGCACCATTTCTTTCTCTTCAAAATGTTGTCTTAAAAGCCCTACTGCAACATTAAATACAGTGGACATACTATAAGCATTAATCCCTTGATTTGGAGCAAATCCTGCATGTGCTGATTTTCCTTTAAACGTATAATTTTTATAAATAAATCCTGCTAAATCTGAATTTATCTCAATTGTTCGTTTTTCATGTTTTCCTCCCATAGAATGAATTGCTATACCAAAATCAAATTCATCAAAGATTCCCAATCTCATCGCTTCTGGTTTTCCACCAAAATATTTAATTTTTCCTTCTTTTTTTAAATTTAATCTATATTCTAAATCTAAAAATTCTTCTGCTGGAACAAAAACAAAACTTATATTATAATCTATTTTTTTATAATCTTCCGTTTCTAAAAATTCCTTAAAAATACTTAAAGCAATTGCAACTTGACTATAATGTCCACAGTTATGAGCTGCTCCAGTTTCTTTATCTGAATAAAAATGTGTAGGAGTGTAAACAGCATCTAATTCAGCAATAAAGACCATATTCAATCCTTTTTCATTTACTTTTGGAAATTTCACTTTTATTCCTGTTCCTGAAAATTTTTCGATTTCAAAACTTGGAGCATATTTTTTTATAAAATTTTCAACAATTTGAGATGTTCTAAATTCTTTATATCCCAATTCTGGATGAAAATAAATATCTTTGGCTATTTTATAAATTTCATCATAATTACTATGAAAACTCATTTTATCTTCCTCCTTTTCATAACATATCAATATAAGTATAACTTATTTTTCATGTTTTTATCATATATATTTTTTATAGTTCAATATACAAAAATTATTTTTATTTTAGTTGTATAAAAAAAAGAGAAAAGCTAAAAACCTTTCTCTCCTAAATTATCAACCAACTTGGCTTAAATATCATTATTATTCCTAAAATTATCATTAATATTCCACCAATTAAATTCATCCATTTTGAATATTTATTAGTTAGCTGTAATTTGTTTATACTTAATAAAGCTAAACTAAACACAATAAAGTCATCAATCATATATCCAAAAATGTATATTAATGTTTGAATTTGTCGTTGAATAAAACCAATATTATTTATTTGTAAAATTTTTGTAAATGTTTGTGGAATACCGACAGAACAAGCAAATTCTATCACATTTACCGATAATGCAAGTCCAATAATTGCAAGTGCTGTAACTAATGTGAATGGCTTATTTGCAATATCTTTTATTTTTTTAGAAATTTCTGCTCTTTTTTGAAAATCAGTAACTTCACATTCTATATCATTTCCTTCTTTCAAGAAATTTTTAATAAAGAATATTCCTCCTATAATTCCTACCATTCCGACTATTGGTGTTACAATTTTATCTAATCCAACGAAATCCCAAGTATAAAGCCACGCAGTTAAAATTAAGTAATACATTATCGCTTCAGATAAAATAAATAACCCTACGATCCTAAACATTTTTTTCTTATTCCCAACTGCAAGTAACGCCGTTAAAAATAAAATTAAAACCCACATTGCACAAGGATTAAAGCCATCGATTGTCCCAAGAATTAACGCCATTAATGGCAAAGAATAATCGGTTAAATTTAAAACTTCATTTGTAAAAGGAATTGTTACTAACACCTCTTTATCTGAAGGTGCTATCTCGCAAACTCCGTCAACTTCACAAACAGCCCCTTCTTTTGATACATTCTTATAATTTCCACTTGCTACAAACTCTTGTAATGTCTGAATTTTATCTTTTTTCTTTCCTTTTTCAATTTCTTTTACTATTTCTTTTCCTGTTGTATTTTCAGTATTAAATCCTTGAATAATTCTCTCATTTATATATATTATAGGTGTTCCTTTTACTAATTTTAATTTTGTCGTAATTTCATCAAAATATTTTTTATCTTTTTCATTTTTATCAATTTCAAATTGAGTTATCTCAAAATCCATTCTCTCTCTGTTTAATTCTGTTAAAAATTTTTTTAAATTAGCACAATTTTTACAATCTTCTCTTCCAAAATACTCAATTTTCACTTTATCTACAGAAAATGATATTATATTTATTATAAATAAAGAAAATAGTAATAATAGCAATATTTTTATTTTTCTCATTTTTTCTCCTTGTAATCTTAATATTTTTATCTTTTATTCCTTATATAAAACAACTGTTGAAACAGCATATTCTTTGCTATGTGAAATACTTATTTGTATTTTCAATCCTTCTGCCAACTTTTTTATTTCATTATACAAATAAACAACAGGTTTTCCTAATTCATCATTTAAAATTTCAATATCTTTTAGTAAAAATCCTCTCACTCCAGTCCCCATTGCTTTAGAAAAGGCTTCTTTGGCAGCGAATCTTCCAGCATAACTCGCATAAAAATTTTTCTTTTTCTCAATATGCTCTATTTCTTTTTCGCTATATACTTTTTCCTTAAATATTTTCGTACGATTAATTGCTTTTTCTATTCTACTTATTTCAATTATATCCGTCCCAATCCCGTATATTTCCATTTTTTCTCCACTAAATTATTTTATTCCATATATTTTTTTCGCATTTTCTGTCGTAACTTTTATTACTTCTTCCACTGAAATATTTTTAATTTTTGCAATTTCCTCTGCAACATAACTCGTATAAATTGGCTCGTTTCTTTTTCCTCTAAACGGAACAGGTGTCAAATACGGACAATCTGTTTCAATTACTATTTTCTCAAGTGGCAATACTTCCACTAATTCTTTTGTTTTTTTATTATTTTTAAATGTTAATGTTCCACCAACTCCTAAAAAATATCTGTCTAAAAATGGTTTTGCCGCTTCATATGAACCAGGATAACAGTGTAAAATTCCTCCTACATTTGGAAATTCTGCTAAAATATCTAAAGTATCTTGTAAAGCTTCTCTCGTATGTATAACTACTGGTTTTTTTACTTTTTCAGCTAATACCATTTGCTTTCTAAATCCTTCAGCTTGAACTTCTTTCGGATCTGCCATCCAATGATAATCAAGACCAATTTCTCCTATTGCAACAACTTTTTCTTCATTCAACGCAAGTTTTTCTATCTCTTTTTCCACTTCATCGTTATATTTGCTAATGTCAACTGGATGAACTCCTACCACAGCGTGAACAAAATTATATTTTTTTGCTAATTCTACACTTTTTTGAGAACTTTCCAAATCAAATCCTATACTTACAATTCCTTCTAATTGATTTTCTATTCTATCAATTACATCATCAAAATCTTCTTCAAATTGTTTATCATAAATGTGTGTATGTGTATCTATTATTTTACTCATTTTTGTCCCTTCTTTCTTCTTATATACAACAAAAAGACTAGAAAAATCTAGTCTTTATTCCTATTCAGGATAGTTTAAATTTTCTTCACCTAAATTAAGTAATGTTTCTTCATAATATTTTTTCGCTTCATATTTTGCCATTGGTAAATTTTGATCTAAATAATTTCCACATTCTATTGCCGTTGCTCCTGGTATTTCTCCTTCAAAGTCTGCCATAAACTTAAACGTTTCCTTCATTAATTCTATTATATCTTTAGACTCTAATTTCCCTTTTAAAATAACATAAAATCCTGTTCTACAACCCATCGGTCCAAAATATACGATTTCATCTTTCCAAACTGGATGATTTCTTAAAAATGTAGCTCCTAAATGTTCCATTGTATGAATTTCAGCAATATTCATTACCGGCTCTCTATTTGGTAATTTCATTCTTATATCAAAACTCGTCAAATAATTTCCATTAACTTCATCTAATCTTGAAACATAAATTCCTCTATTTAATCTTACGTGATCTACCGTAAAACTTGCTATTCTTTCCATATTTTTACTTTCTCCCATTTATCTTAATTCTATCTCTCAACATTTATTGATGATTCGATCAATAAATCTAGTGTTTCTGAATACGAATATCCTTTTGATGCCGTACTTTTTGGTAAAAGGCTTGCCGCTGTCATTCCCGGTAATGTATTTACTTCTATAAAGTAAGGTGTATCTCCATTCACTACCATAAAATCAATTCTTGAAAATCCTTGACATTTTACGGCTTTATAGCTGTCGGCAGCAAATTTATTTATTTCATCTTGTATTTTTTTCTCAAATTCAAATACAAATTCTCTTGCTCCACCTTCTGAATATTTTGATTCATAATCAAAGTAATCTCCAGCAACTGCTTCTATTTTTAAAGTGGGAAAAACTTCTCCATTTATTACAGGAACACTTATTTCAACTCCATTTAACACTTCTTCAATTAAAGCTTCGTTATCTGTACTGAATACAAGCTCTAACGCTTCTTCAAGTTCAGCTTGATTTTCTACAAAACTTACTCCAATACTAGACCCACCTTTATTTGGTTTTACAACTACTCTATTCCCAAGTTTTTCTTTTACAGTTTCAAAACTTATTGTTTCACCTTTTAGCACTGAAATACCTTTAGCTACTCTTACTCCTTTTCCAGCAACTAATCTTTTTGTTAATTCTTTATCTATACAAATTGCACTTGTCATAACTCCAGGTCCACTGTAAGCAATCCCTAGCGATTCTAGCACTGCTTGTATTTTACCGTCTTCTCCAAAAAGCCCATGTAATGCTATATATACAAAATCAAAATTTAATTCTTTTAGTTTATCTACAACTTCCTCTTTTTCATTTAAAATGATATCAAATACTTCATATTTATCTCTATTCAAATTAGCTAATATTTCTGCTCCCGTATTTAACGATACTTCTCTTTCAGTTGAAATACCACCTCTTACAACTCCTACTTTTAATTTAGCCATATTTTTTCCTGCCTTTCTATTTTCTATTTTTTAAAATTTCTATCTATTAAAATTTACACCTTCAAAATCTTTTTTTATAAAATCATATTTTTTATTACAAAAATGACATTGTACTTCTATTTTCCCATCATTTTCTAAAATTTCATTTATTTCTTTTTCTCCTAAAGTTAAAACTCCATTAAAATATTTTTCTTTACTACAATTACATTTGTACTCTAATGGTGCATTTTCTAAAATTTCATATTCTTCTACATAAGTCTTTTTGTGTTCCCCTTCCATTTTAGCATCTTCCTCTACAACTGTTATATCTTCATAAAGTAACTCTGCAATTCTTTCAAGTGAAAATCCACCTTTTAATAAATCTGTTATCCCTCTTATTTGTTTTAATTTATTTTCTAGTTTATCAATAAATCCTTCTTCTACTCCGGGTAATAATTGAACCATATAGCCCCCTGCTTTTATCACCTCACCATTTTCATCCATTTTAACTCCTAAAGCTACAACAGATTTTATTTGATCAGAAATTAATAAATAATTTGCTAAAATATCACTCATTTCCTCATCTCTTATCATTGAAACTCCTGAAAATGGATCTCTTAACCCTAAATCTTTTATAATTTGAAATGTTCCATCTCCAATAAATCTTATTCTTCCTGATTCATCAGCAATAAAGTTCCCATTTTCATCTATTATTTGATGTAATTTAGGCGTCGGGTCACTTATATAACCTTTAATCTCTCCATATTTATTTGCAGTTGCAACCATTGTTCCATAAGGTCCTGTACCATTCACTTTTAATGTTACAATATCCCTGTTCCCTTTTAAATCTTTACCAATTATAGCTGCCCCTGTTAAAAGTTTACCAAAATTCATTGTTGCTATAGGATCTAAATTATGTAGTTTTTGTGCCTCTTTCACTAAATTTGTCGTTTCACAAACAAAAAATCTTGCACATTTACTCGTTCCTCTTATTAATCTATCTTTACTCATTATTTTCCTTTCATTTTTATATTTTTAATTTCATATAAAAAATAACTTTAATTTTTTATCTTTTATACAAAATCAAAGGAGTTCACCCAAATCAAGCTTGATATAGGATTCCCCCTTTAATTATTTTTTATTTGATTTCATTAAACTTTGATCATTTCCAGCTGTTGGTCCTTGATGTTCTGTTGTTTCCGTTTTTGTTTCACTGCTATTTTGATTATTCGTTTCGTCCTCATCCCCTGAACTTAATGTATCTAAATTATTTAACGTACTATTTATTCCACCAAATAAAATATCAATATTTTCAGCTCTAAGCTCTATTTTATTTTTAAATCCTTTATGATGTACTATAAATTCTGTTTCTTTTTTTGTCAACGGCAAATTATTTGATTCTAAAACTGATTTAAATGTTTCCTCTACTGATAGATTATCTTGTTGCCCTGTTACTATGTTTTTTGCCATTTTTGCAAATACTTGCATAAAGATACCTCTTATATCAACATTTTCAACTTCTACTGTTACTATTGATGTTTTTTTATTTATTTTTTCAGTCTTTACAATTTTATAGTTCATATTTTTAAACAACACTTGAAATAATTGTTTTTGAACCTCTGTATTATATTCCATAGCAACATTCTTAGCTAGTTCACTATCATCCAATACCTGTTTACTTGCCATTTTAATATTTTGTGCTTTTATACTATCAATAAATTTTGATACTGTTTTTTCTGGTTTTGACCCACAACTTAACACAAAAATTACTAATAGCATACTTAATAATATTTTTTTCATTTCTTCACCTTTTCGTATATTTTATTTACTTAATTTTACATTATTTGCCACTACAAGTCAAGCGAATAAAATTAACATAAATAAAAATAATTTTTTATATGAAAAAAAAGGCGATAATCCAGCTAACACTAAATTATCATTTCCTTTTTTATTAATTCTGCTATTTCCTTTATATCATATATTTTCTAACTTCATTTTTAACATAATTTAACTCTACTAGAATGTTTGTCCAAAGCTAAAGTAGAATTTCCCATTTGTTTTTGGTACTCCATTCTTAACAGGATCCATTGGCCATGCATAATCAAATCTTAATGGTCCCATTGGTGTTTCAACTCTTACCCCTATTCCGTATCCTTTTTTAAGATCTTTAAAACTTCTTGCTGAATCTCTATCAGGCTCATATTGTGTCCCACCTGGTGTTTTTTCTTTTTGCCAAGCATTTCCTATATCAAAAAATGCTACAAATTGTAATGAGTTATTTATTTTTGTTCTATTTTCTATTGTTGCATGGAATTTATCATATCCTTCAAAATCATTTGATTCATAACCTCTAATTGTATCTGATCCACCAATGCTAAACTTAAATGCTTCTGGTGTTCCGGCACTTGTTCTACCCCAAACAACTCTATAAGCCATCACATTTTTATCTTTAAAGAATGTAGTATGATATGCTCTTAAGTCTGCTTCAATTTGTTGATAATAACTACCTTTTTCTCCACGAATATTTTTTCTTGAGAATAAATTACCTACCTCATAATTTACAGTCGCATAAGTTCCTTTTGTTGGATTATAAGAATCATTTCTTGTATCATAAATTAACGAAGGATTTACTGCAAATAAATTATATTGATCAGATAAAGTTCCATTTCCATAATATTCTTTATAGTTTTCTAATCTTGCAGATGTTCTAACATAAATATTACTGTTTAACCCTTTACCTATCGTCCATTTTGTTCCCATTTTTTTAACTTTTTCTACTTTTTGTGGTCCTACATTATTATTTTTAATTTCTCTATAATAAATAGAACCTCCTCCTTGTAATCTTTGAGTTCCTTTTATCCAAGGATCCCATAAGCTTAATTCAAATATTTTATTCCCTTTATTTGAAATTGATAAACTTGCAAGTGCTTCTTGCCCTTTTCCTCTAAAATTACTATCTGCTAATTTCACTTCTCCTACTAATCCAATCTCTGTTCCATATGAAATACTTCCATTAATTGTAGTTGTAGGTCTTTCTGTTACTATAAATTCAACATTTCTAACATTTGAATCAGTTTGAGATCCAGTAATTTGAGGTTCAATAGAAGTAAATAAACCTGTTCTATACAATTCTCTTATTGTTTCCTCAACTTTTGATGCTTGATAAACTTGACCAACTTTTACAGCTTGTACTCTATCAAAAATATATTGTTGTGTTCTTAATTTAGTATCTCTTTCTTTAGCTCTTTGACCATCTGTTTTTGTACTTCTTTTCTTAAACGATACTGAACTAACTATTCCTTCACTTACTTCTATTACGATTTCTCCATTATTTTTTAAGCTTATTGTTTCTATTCTTGCCAAATTATATCCAGCAGTTTTATAATAATTTAATATACCATTTTCATCAGGATTTAATAAATTTCCATTTAATATTTTTCCTACTTGAATTCCTGTTGCTCTAATTAAATCTTCTTCTGAAAATAATGAATTCCCTTCTATTTTTATTTTTGTAATAACTGGATTTTCTTTAACGATATAATTTACTGTAACTGTATTATCTACATTTCTATCCATTTTTATATCAACTGTCGCAAAATGTCCTGTTTTAAAGATTTTTTCAACTCCATCTATTGCTTCTTGTGGCGTTAAATAATCTCCTTCCTTAATTGTTAAAACTTTTTTTATTTCCTCTTTATTTATCGTTTTTAATCCTTCAAAATTTATATTTGAAATTACATATTCCGTTTTAACTTTCAATCTTTCTTTTTCTTGAATTCTTTTTGCTATTTCTAATGCATTTTCTTTCTCATCTACTTCAATTTCAAAATTTACACTATTCCCTTCAATTTTAGGATACACATTTACATCAAAAATATAATCTAATCTTTTTAATGATAAATAAATATCTTTTACATCCTTATTACTATATTTTTGTCCACTTTTTACAGGAATATTATTTAAAATTAAATCTGAAGGTAATTGAGATAAATGAGTTACTTTTATATCTCCTACAGTTAAATTTTCATTTGCTGCTAGTGCATTTATTCCTAAAAACATTGTCGCTGCCATTATTAACGCTTGAAATTTATATTTCATTTTTCCTCCTACTTTGTTTTTAATTTTTCTTTCTTTTTACTTGGTAATATTTTTTTTATAAGTTCCCTAAATGAATACGCTTTTGCTGATAAATTAGCACCTACATAGTAGTTTAATTTATTTTCCGATTCACTATTTATTTTTTCTTTATCGCCATTTATTGTTTCTAATCCTGTTTTCAAGCCTAAACCATTTGCAAAATCATAATTTAGCCAAAAATTATAATTAAATTTACTATCTGTATTATTTAATGTATTTGAATTATTTGTAGAATAACGGAAAGGTATTTTAATCTCCAAATTCCAAAATACTTTATTTTTATATAAACTATTTTGCAAATATGTTCTTACTTTACTTACATACTGATTTTGATTACTATTTTCTGTTTCTGTATTTATTGAAAAATTAGTTAATCCAAAAGCTCTCCCTATTTTACCAGTTACTGGAGAAAAAATCAATTCATTTAATAAATTATCTGTCACTTTATTTAATAAATCTGCATTTTGTATCGCTGTGCTCAGATTCTTTTCATCGTTTTGATTATTTACCAAACTATTTTGATTTGTTATATTTCCACTTGTTCTGCTTATTGCTAATAAAGATAATATCTGGCTTTGTGTCATTCCTGATGAAGATTTTAATGTAATTTCAGAATTATTCAACATTCCGTTCATTCCAACAATTATTTTTTCTCCATTTATTGTTGTTGATGCCTCAAAGTCAACTAACGGATTCGTAACATTATTACTATTTATTTCACCAAAATTACTAAATCTAATTTCTGCTGTATCTATATTAAATTTATTTCTATTTAAATTAAAACTTCCTTTTTTTACAGAAAAATCTCCAACTAAATTAACTTCTCCCGAATTATAGTGTATTTTACCATCACCAATAACCTCACCTTTTATTTCTTTTACTAATTTTATATCTTGTATATTTATTTTAAGATCTTTACTCGCTTGAACACTTAAATCTACCGTAGATTGTTTTAAAAGTTTATCTAAAATTTCTGAAACAATTTTTTCTGCTATCGTTTTTTCTTTTAAATTTTGTTTTTTCTTGCTTTCAGAAGTTTCTTTTTCGTCAAAATTAGGAATTTTTCTTATTTCTCCAGAATTAATATTTAATGCTCCAATCAAATTATTTTCTATAAATGTAGCGTCACCAGATACATTCAAGTCAATATCTTTTCCGTATTTTAAACCAACATTATCTAAGTTAGCCTTAATGTCAACTTCTCCTAATTCAACTTTTTTAGTTTTTACAAAATCTTTTGATATTTTAGGAACATCTAAATTCCCTTCTATTTTAACTATTCCATCGTTATATTTCCCAACAAATTTATTAATATTAAGTTTCCTATTTAATACTCCTAAATCAACGTTTAAGTTTTCAACTTTAGTCATTCCATCTTTAGTTATATAGTTAAAATTATCTAAAAGTAATTTCCCATTCGTTTCTTTATTTGTAAATAACATGTCTATATTAGCAAATCCACTTGATAATTTAACACTTTTATTCACTCCCAAGAAATCCAAATTAAAGTTTTTCGCAAGTAATACCATATTATACGACAATGGTTTGAATTCTAAATATCCATTTAACAATAAAGGATTTTTTTCATATTCTAAATAAAAGTTTCCTATATTCAATCCATCTTTATTCATTTGAGTGTCAATATCTAAATTTTCAACGGGGAAGCCACTTAAAATTAATTTATCAGACTTAATTTTTAAATCTGCAAAATGCTTATCTAAATTTCCTTTTAATATAAGATTTACTTCAACTTCTCCACTATATCCTTTTTCTTTTAGATCTTTAGAATCTTCCAATATAAATTTTTGATTTTCCAATTTATAATCAACATCTAAATTTGCTAAATCCAAACTTGTTTTTGTTTCAAATAATCTTTTTTTATCTTCTCCCCTAATTTCAAATTTTTCAACATCTAACTTACCGTATTTAAATAATTTGTTAATATCTCCATTTTGATAATTTATTTTACTTACAACATACGGGATTTTATAACCTTTTACACTTAAATTTCCTAAAACTATATCTCCTAATAAATTAAAATTATTTGATGTTCCTTTTAAATTAAAATTAGATATTCCTCCAAAAGTTAAGTCTTTTATTCTAAATATTTCTGAGATTCTCGGTTCATCTAAAGTACCTGTTAAGTCTATATTTTTATTTTTTAAATCATACATTCCAAATATTTCATTATTTCTTAATTTTAATTTATTTATATATAGTACATTATCTCTTAGTGTAAAGGATCCAACAGTTTCACCTATTTCCTCTTCACCTATAACTGTTTTTGAATCTAGAAGTTCAATATTTCCGTTTAATTTATTCAATGTTCCTGAAATATTTGCATTCAATTCGCTCACATTTAAGTTTATTTCTGGATTTGATGTATTATAAACCGTATAATTACTCAATTTACCATTTATATCTAACATTCCAGTTTTCACATCATATGTCCCACTTGCATTTAATTTATCGTTATTTATACTCTTTATAGTTAAGATATTATTTGCTAAATTTAATGTCCCTGATACATTTTTTAGCCTTTGATACCCTAGCCAAACTTCTTCTATAAATACATCTATATCTAAATTAAGATGTGATAAATCATATATTTTCCCAGTTGCTGTTAGATTTTCATATTCTATTCCTTTATTTCCATAAGCACTAAATATTTTATAATCTCCGGTAAGCTTACTTCCATCTCCAGTTAAATTTACATCCAATCCAAGCTCATATCCTGCAAGTTTATTACTTTTAGCTTTAATATTATAAATACCGTTATTTATATCAATTTGAGCTTTCAATACTCCTATCATTTTATTATTTAACATCACTAAATCTGTATTAATTTGTCCTGATTTTAGTACATTTTTTCCTCTTAAATTTAATAATAAATTATGTATATCAGGATTTATTCTATAATTTTGCCCATTATATTTTATATCAAAATTTTGTTTCCCAGTTGTATTTACTAACATTGTCATTGATTTTGTATCAATTTTTATATTTCCATCAATTTCTTTTGAATTAAAGTTAACTTCCACGTTACTGCTTGGTAATAAAATTAAATTCCCATTTATTGTTGAAATTGTATAATCAGAACCTCTATTTTGTAAAATAAAGTTCCCTTTCCCTTGTTTATTTTTAGTATTATATTCAAATTTTGAAATATTGATATCACTTTTTATATTAAATCCATTTAAAATATGTTCAAAATAAGCTTTCGTATTATTAAAACTTATTTTTTGATTTTTATCCATTTTCATTTCCGTACTAACTTTTTTAAACTTAAAGCCATTTACATTTAATTCATTTGAATTAATTTTACTTTTCAATAATACTTCTTGTTTTTTTTGATCAAAATTCACTTCTAAATTACCATTTATCAAACCTTTTAACGGTAATTTCAATCCTTTTAAAATTTTATATTTTGCAATTTCACTATAATTAACGTTTTTTATATCTAAATCTAGCTTTAATTTTTGATCTTTTGGTAAATAATTTAATACTAACCCTAAATCCCCGCCATTTATTTTACTATTTCCATTAATCGTTATTTTCTCTGATTTTAATATTACTTTAGCCGTTATATTTTTTAATATTCCATCGTAATCTACATAATTTAATACTCCTGATTTTATATCAAGATTTCCTTCAACAACATTTTGTTTTTTAACATTTTTGTTAGTCAACAATAAATTTCCATTCAATATTCCTGATTTTACTTTTATTAATTTAATTGGTACATATTGTCCTAACTTTTCATTTACTTTAACATTTTTAAATTGAAAATTTACATAATAATTCTTTTTACTTTCATTTTTATTTTTTTGTTCATTAAATAAAGAATTAAAATTTTGTACAGTTATTGTCCCTACTCCTAATTTTATTCCTAATTCTTCATCATTCCCTTTTCCTTTTGCTTCAAGTATAAAACCTCTTGATTTTGTTGTTTCTAAAAATCCATTAACTTCTTTTAATTGTTTTTCTATTTTTTGATTAAAACTTACATCACTATAATTTAATATCGCATTATTTATATATATTTTCCCAAGTCTACTTGTTTTATCGTAAACTGGATGCTTTTGAGGTTTTGATTTTAAAACATCAAATATATTAAAATGATTATTTTTCTGTCTTTCAAGATTTACGATTGGACGATTGACATCAACTCTAAGTAATCTTGATGGCATCATTATGTTTATTGTTGCTACTGTTTCTGGAGAATTGATTACAATATTATCTTTCATATCTTTTACTTTTAAATTTTTTATTACAATCTTATTTAATTTTTCTAATTTTACTGTATCAAATTCAACATTCAATCCACTATTATTTAATATATTTGTCAAAAGTCCTTTAA
>CALHVR010000070.1 GCA_938037005.1 uncultured Leptotrichiaceae bacterium
CACTATTAATATACTCAAAAATAAATGTATATGAATATGTTTGTGCATTAAGTAAAGAAGTAACTAATAAAACATAAAAAATTAAAATCAATAATTTATTATTAATACTAAAAATCACTATAGAAGTTATAGCTATAATAAATAATGAGTGTATTATAAACTTTTTAACAGTAAAATTTTCATTTTTTTCTATTAATTTTGCCATTAAAGGTTGTATAATTACTGAAATTAAAGAAGATATAGCAAGTACATTCCCTACATCAGATATACCAAACCCTTTATATGTAAAATATGAATTAGCAAAAGCATATGTAGAGCAAGAAAGTGCCCAATAAAATATTTGTATAAATATATATTTAATATACATATACCCCTCCTCTAAATATCCACATCTACATCAAAATCGCTATCCCAATCATCATCATTTAAATGAACTACTTCTAATGTTTTTTCATAATTAGTTGATTTTTTAGAGAAGAAATCATGTTGTGTTGTTTCTACATTTAATCCATTTAATACAATAGGATTTACATTTTTAATTTCAAATTCTTCCTCAAATCCTAAATTCATTAATGCTTTATTTGCATTATATCTAATATATTCTTTAACATCACCTGTTAAACCTATATCTCCATAAATTTCATCAGTATATTTTGCCTCATTTTCATACAATTCGTACATTAAATCTTTTAATTCTTTTCTTATTTCCTCTTTAACTTTTTCATCAAATGAATTATACAATTCTTGGAATAAAAGTCCAACAAATACACCATGAATTGACTCATCAGCTATAATTTTTTTAATTATATCACAACTTGCTACCATTTCTCCTTGTCCTGCTAACCACAACGGTAAGAAAAATCCTGAATAAAATAAATATGTTTCTAAATAAACAGAAGCTGCTAAAGACATTGCTATTTCTCTTTTACTAGCTTCAGGATTATTCATTCTTTGATAATATCCATCTATTTTTTTAGCTTTATATTGTAAATGTGGGTTTTCTTGCACCCATTTAAAAGTTTCATTTATCTCTCTAGTTGAAGCAACTGTTGTAAATATTGTTGAATACGATTTAGCATGAATTGTTTCCATCATACACATATAAGATAAAACTGATCTACATTGTAGAGAATCTATATGATCTATTACTTTAGGCATACCTGTATGACTTTGTAAAGTATCAAGTAGTGTAAGTCCACCTAAAACATGTAAATATGCTTCTTTCATCGCAGGCTCTAAACTATTCCAACTATCAATATCTCTTGATGGTATGTACTCCGTATCTATCCAAAACTGTTTTAAATTTTGTTCCCAAAACATTTCAACATAATCATTATCTAACGTATTCCAGTTTACCGCTTCATACACTTTATTTTCCATTTTATCTCCTAAAATTTTAACTTCTATCAATTTAATATTTTTATTTAATTATTAACATTTTCTTATTTTGATTTTAAAAAACTGCACCTCTATCTTAACTATTAAGATTTTGGGTGCAGATTTTATATTTTATTAAAGTTTATATTTTTAAACAAATTAGTCTCTAATAGTTGCGATTAATTCACCTAAAACTTCAACTGCTTTATCAGCGTCAGCACCTTCAGCATGAATAGTTACAGTTGAATCACACTTAATTCCAATTGATAATAATTTTAATAACGATTTTCCATTTACCATTTTTCCATCATGCTCTACAATGATATCACTTTCAAATTCTTTTGCTTTAGCAACAAACACTCCTCCTGGTCTAGTGTGTAATCCTGTTGGGTTAGTCATAACAACTGTTTTACTTGCCATTTATATATCCTCCTATTTTTTAACTTATGTATATTTTACAATAGATTTTAAGTTTTGTCAATCAATTAATCACAATATCTAACGATTTAAAATTTGTATATGTTACATTTCCTGGATTACTATTTTTAATTTTTTTTACATATTTTTTTTCACAATAATCTACTATTACTTTATCTCCTTTTTTAGCTTTAGAATAGCTTGCTGCTAAATTTGAAGCATAAATTATTACATCTTCTGTTATTTCTTTATTATTTTTTATTATAACAACATGGCTTCCTGGAATATCTTTAATATGCAACCAAATATCATTTATTTGACCTTTTGAAAATGTTATTTCTTCATTTTCTTTATTATTTCTCCCCACAAAAATTTTAAAACCATTATAATCAAATGATAACAATTCTCTTTTTTTACTTTTATTTAATTTAATTTTAGTTTTATTATTTCCACTTAAATTTAATTCATCTTCAATTTCTTCAATTCCAATAAAATCATCTTCTTTTTCAAGAAAATATTTTATCTTTTCAAAATATTTCAGTTCACTTTCCACATCTTTATGTCTTTTTTCTAATGCGATAATTGTACGTTTTCCTTTATTATATTTATTATAATAAATATTCAAATTATCGTTTGGCGATAATAACGGATCAAGTTTTATCATAATATCTTTATTATTATAAAAATCATATACTTTTATCGTTTCCATTCCATATTTCAATATGTGCATATTTGCTGCAAGAATATCACCAATATTTTTATAGTTTTCATAATCTAAATTTTTATTTTTGTCAACCTCAATATTCATAAGTATTTTACTATTTTTCTTAATTTGTGCATCAACATATTTTAATAATTTTTTCTTTTTTTCATTAATTACATTTGAAGTTATTGTAGCTTTAAAATATTCATTAAGCCCCTCTGTTATTGTATTATAACTTATTTTATTAATAATTTTCATTTCAAAATCATTAAAATTATTATAAGTCATTATTGATTGAGTTTTATTATTATTATTTATTGTATAAAAAGTTGGAATATAAGTGCTTAAATACTGCTTAAATATTTTAATATCTTTTATACAATGTTGTGCAAAAATCTTACCTACCCCATCTACATTTTCAATAAACTCTTCTACTGTTTTAGGATAATTTTCTTCATCAATATAAAGTGGAGATAATTTTGTTTTTTCAAAAGGCAATTCATATTTCGCCCCTGTCATAACTACACGATTTCCTATTTCCACACCAGTAAAGTACATTGTAGTTAAGATTTTACCGTATCCATCTACTAAAAAAATATTACTCGCTTTTCCCATTATTTCCATAATTAAAGTGTATTTTTCTATATCTCCAAACTGATTTAGCTTTTCAAAATCAAAATAAATAATTCTATCATAATCTTCTTGTCTTATATTTATTAAAATTGAATTTAATAAATATTTTTTTATTGTTAATAAAAATTTTGATTGAAAATCAGTATTCAAATCTTTTTTATCTTTTATATAAAAAATTGTAGAATTATCTTTTATTTGAAATAATAAATTATTTTTACCAAAATAAAAAGAAAAAGAAGATCTATCGTATTGATAAATCTTTGTTAATCTATAATTTAAAATTTTATCTTTAACTTCTTTTACTAAAAATGATAATCCAATTCCGTCTAAATATATCATAAAATTTCCTTATTTTTTATTTACGTTTTTTGGACACGCATATCCATTACATTGTAGATTTTGTTACCATAATTTCAGAAGCATCATCAACACTAAGCACTACTTCTTTGCCGTTTACAACTAAAATCACAATATGTTTATTTATTTCACTAATATTAATTACAGATTTTAATATTATTCCTTTTTCATTTAAATATTTTTTTATTGCATGACTTCCTTTTATATTTGAAACCTGTACTGTATCACCTTTTTCAAAATTTAATATTGTTTCTGGTTGAATTTCTTTTTTTATTTTATTCAAATTTTCAACTATCTTCTCAAAAACTTCAATAAAAATATCTAATTTTTCTTTTTCTACATTTGTTGTAACTTTTTCCAAAATGTTAGAATGAAAATTCCCATGATATTTATATGCCATAAGCCCTTTTTTTGACAATCTAACATAAACTTTCCTTCTATCTTCCTCTGAACGCTCTCTATCTATAAATAATTTTTCTGACAATTTATTAATTGCAACTGTAGCTGTTCCCATTGTAATTCCTAATTTTTCAGAAAGCTCATTCATTGTAAGTGACTCTTCGCCAATAGCTTCAATTACATGTAACTCTGTTGTCGTAAGACATTTTATAAATTGACTCAAATTAATTTCTTCTATTTTATAATATGTTTTATAAAATTCATCTAAAAGTCCTTCAATATTCAAATACATTTTTCCTCCAAATTATTTCTTCATTAATTCAATTTTTTCTTTATAATTTCCTGAGAATAAGTATGAACCTGCAACTAAAACATTTGCTCCTGCTTCTTTTATAGCTTCAACTGTTTTATCATTTACTCCTCCGTCAACTTCTATATCAATTTCAGGATATAAAGTTCTTAACTCTTTTATTTTATTTAATGTTTCAGGAATAAATGCTTGTCCCCCAAAACCTGGATTAACAGACATTAAAAGCACCATATCAATATCATTTATTATATGTTTTAATGTTTCAATAGGTGTTGCTGGATTAAGTGATACTCCAACTTTTTTACCGTATGATTTTATTAATTGAATGGTTCTATGTAAATGTTTTGTTGCTTCAACATGAACTGTTATAATATCTGCTCCTGCATCTACAAAATCTTTTATAAATCTATCAGGCTCTTCCACCATCAAATGTACATCAAAAACTAAATTACTATGTGGTCTAATCGCTGAAATAACTGGTGCTCCATAACTTATATTTGGAACAAAATTTCCATCCATTACATCCAAATGTAAATATTCTGCTCCACATTTTTCTACTTCTTGAATTTCTTCTTTTAATTTACTAAAATCAGCTGCAAGTAATGATGGCGCAACTATAAATTTTTTCATAATAATCACCTCTATAATTTATTTGAATATATTTTCTAAAGCTGTTAAATAAAATTCATATCTAATTTTATCTATATTACCATTTTCTACATTTTCTTTTATTACACAATTTGGCTCATTCACATGAATACAATCTCTAAATTTACATTGTGAAAGAAAATCTAAAAATTCTGGAAATAACTTTTCTAAATCTTTTTTATTTTCTAATTTTGGAAAATCTAGCGTTGAAAATCCTGGTGTATCAACAATGAAAGTATTTGAATCTATTTTGAAAAATCTACTCTCTGTAGTTGTATGTCTTCCACGATTTGTCTTGTTACTTATCTCATTTGTAATCAACATCTCTTCACCTATCAATGAATTTATTAAAGTTGATTTTCCAACACCACTAGGCCCTGAAATTGTTATAGATTTTCCTTTTATATATTCTTTCAATTCAGGTATTCCGGTATTATTTTCTGAAGATATTGGAAATATTGGTAATTCATCTCCAAAAATTTTTTTTATTTTTTGCATAAATTCATTTAATTCATCTTTTAAGACTAAATCTATTTTTGATAAAATACATATTACAGGGATATTTTGTTCATTTGCATTTAACAACATTTTTTGAAATACATTAAAATCAAATTTAGGTTGTGTTATTGCAAAAAGTATTCCGATATAATCAATATTAGACAAAAGAGGCCGATGCAAAAAATTTTTTCTTTCATTTACTTCAGTTATAACTTTTTCCTTTTTATCAAATTCAACTATATCACCAATAATACAGTTCAATTTATTATTTTTTACTTTTAAACTCCCACGTAATTTACACTCATATATATTTTTTTCATCAAAATTTACATCATTTTCATCTAAAACATAATAAAATCCCTTTATTTTTCTAATAATTTTACCTTTTATAAAAATTCCTCCTAATTTTTATTCACCTTTTTCTTTTTTTTCAGTAGAATCTTTCTTTTGTTCATTATTTTTTGGAGTTGATTCTTTTTTATTTATTTGATTCAATGTATCATTAATTATATTTTCTATTTCATTATTTTGAATAGATTTATTTGTTTCATTTATAATTTCCTCCACTGATGGTCCTTCTTTTTCTGTCTTAACACCTTTATTTATAACTAAATTAATTTTTTGATTAGGAGCTATTTTACTTCCCGCAGCAGGATTTGTACTCATTATTGTATTTATCGGTAATGTTGCATCTTCTGAATGAGAAATTCTTCCAACCGATAGTCCAATTTGACCAAGTAATACTTTTGCATCATTCAAATCTAATCCTATTAAATTAGGGACTGTTGAAGAATCAGCTACTTTTTGTGACGATACCAATAATGTTATTTTTTGATTAACATCAAGTTTTGTCCCAACTTTTGGATATACTCCAATTATTGTATTATATTTTTCATTCGATGGTTGATAATCAATTCTTTCAATTTGAATATTTTCACCTTGTAAAATTGAACGAGCTTCTAACAATTCTAATCCAATTATATCAGGCACTTTTACTCCTTCTCCAGAATTTACCCAAATTTGTATTGTTCTATTTACCTTCACTTCTTGTCCTGCTTTAGGAAACTGAATATAAACAACATCAGCTGGGGCATCCTCTTTTCTCGAATGATTTACTTTTACTTTAAGTCCTGCCTCTTTCAAATATTTTACTGCATCTTTTTCACTTAAATTCATAACATTTGGTATCACAGTAAGTCTTTCATTGAAAAAGTGTCTCACAAATATATCTTTTCCTACTGTCACGAATATTCCTAAGCAGAAAAATATAAATATCACTTTAAAAATATTCATTTTCTTTTTGTTTTTTCTTTTTTTCGCCATTTTTCTTTTTCACCTCAAATTTTTTCTTTAACAATATTATAACATAATTTTTTATATATTAGCAATTAAAAAACTAATTTTTATATATTCAAAAATTATAAAATATATTTCATTCTCTTTATTAAATTCATTAATTATTTTATAATAAATTTTATTTATTATAAGTTTAAAGCAACTATAATAATAAAAAACAAAGTATTTAAAAACTCCCATATAGTTTCATTAAACTACATGAGAGTAATTTTTATTATATATTAAAGTATTTTGTAAATGGTTGTGAGAACACAATCGCACTTACAGATGCTTCAGGATACATCATATACCCTTCTGTCAATTTAATTCCATAAGTTTCTGGTTTTAACAACTTAAATAATTTTTCTTGATCGCTTAAATCAGGACAAGCAGGATATCCAAATGAATAACGTGTTCCTTGATATTTTGATTTAAATATTTCATCTTGTGTAATATCTGTTGGATCAAAAATGCCTACATCTTCTCTCATAATTCTATGAATGTACTCTGCCGTAGCTTCAGCAATTTCAAGTCCTACCGAATTCACTAAATGTCCTCTATAAAATTCCCCTTTTTCCATAAGTTCATTTGATGCTAAACGAGATTTTTCTCCTGCACTTACAACAAATAATCCCATATAGTCAATTCCTTCTGGTGAAATATAATCATTTAATGAATAATATTTACCAAATTTTTGTCTTGGAAACTCAAATGTCTCTATAACTGTTTGTAAGTCATCCGATAACACTTCTATTTTTTCTCCATTTTTTCTTGTTGGGAAATATTTGTACACGGCTTTAATGTCAAAATATTCATCTCCATGATTTATAATGTCAATTATTTCATTATAAATTTTTGTGACTCTTTCATCTCCTTGCTCAAGTAAATTATTTACAACACTTTTAAGTCCTAAATGTTTTCCAATTAACATTTGAAGATTTAAGTATTTGAATACTTCTTTTGCACTTATATTTATTATAATTTGTCTATTTAAAGTTTCAGGCTTATAAATTTTCTCAAAATTATATTTTGGTAATTCTACTTTTGAAAAATCAAAATCTCCATCCTGATCTTTTATCGAACTAACTGACTGTCGTACATCCAACTTAGCTAACTCTTCTTCACTTTTAACCAATAATAAATCTCTTCTTTTTTGTAAGTAAGCTTTAAATTCTTCAAATTTTTCAGCGTCTATCATTTTATTAAGATCAGCTAAAGCCGTCATCGCATCTTTAGAATATATAACAATATTATTTTCGTATGAAGGTTCTATTTTATTTACAGTAAATTTTTCTGTCAATGCCGCTCCTCCAACAAATATTGGTATATCAATCCCAGCTTCTTTTAATACTCCTACTGTATTTACCATTTCCATAGCAGATTTTACTAAAAGTCCTGACATACCAACAAAATCAGCTTTATGCTCAATTATTGCTTCTCTAATTTTCTCAGCTGGAGTATTTATTCCTAAATCTATAACATTATATCCATTATTTCCAATTATAATTCCAACTAAGTTTTTACCAATATCATGAACATCTCCCTTAACTGTAGCCATTATCACTGTACCTTTTTGAGAAGCATCAGATTTTTCCATAAACTGCTCTAAATATGAAACTGATGCTTTCATCACTTCTGCACTTTGCAATACTTCCGCAACAATTAAATCATTATTATTAAATAATCTTCCAACCTCGTCCATTCCGTCCATTAAAGGTCCGTTAATTATATCAAGGGGTTTATATTTTTCAAGTAAAATATCTAGTAATTGATGTAAATCTTTTTTACTTCCTTCAACTACAAGTTTAGCAACTCTCTCTTCCGTCGTTAAAGATGAAACATCTACTGTTTTTTGAACACCTTTCTTTTCTCTATAAAACGCAACAAATTCAGCTACAGTATCATCATTTGTATTAAATAATAAATTTTCTGACAATTCTTTTTCCCTATCAGAAATATCTTTAATTGAAATAAGTTTTTCTGTATTTACAATACCAAAATCAAGTCCTGCTTCATAAGCTTTTTCCATATAGTACGAATTTAATACTTCTCTCCCAGCCAACGGCAATCCAAACGAAATATTACTTACACCTAAAATTGTTTTTACTTTTGGCATTTCTTTTTTTATTTCTCTAATTGCTTCAATCGTTGCTGTTGCTGATCCAATATATTTTTGATCTCCCGTTGCAACCGGGAAAACTAATGTATCAAAAATAATATCTCTTTCATCAATTCCATATTTTTCAGTCAATAATTTATAACTTCTTCTCGCTACAGCTAATTTTTTTTCAAGTGAAACTGCCATTCCTTCTTCATCAATTAATCCGACAACTACTGCTGCTCCGTATTTTTTGATAATTTTTGCCATTTTATCAAATTTTTCTTCTCCATCTTCTAAATTAATTGAATTTATAATTCCCTTACCTTGTAAATATTTAAGTCCTTCTTCTATAACTTTTATATCTGTTGAATCCAGCATTATCGGTATTTTTGCAAATTTAGCTACTTGTTCTAAAAAGTTTTTCATATCGCTTAATTCATCTCTATCAGGATTTGCAAGACAAATATCTATAACATCTGCATCTCCTTTTATTTGTAATCTTGCAATTTCTGTCGCTTCATCAAATTGTTCTGACGCAATTAAATTTTTAAAAATACGTGAACCAATAACATTCGTTCTTTCTCCAACATATATTGGTCTATCTTTTGGAACTTCTAACGAAACAAGTCCACTTAACTCATTTTTATTTTTATTTTTATCTACTTCTCTTGGTTCATATTTTTCAGCTTTTTCTTTTATTTTTTTAATAAATTCAGGCGTTGTCCCACAACATCCTCCAACAATATTCAAATAACCATTTTTAAAAAACGGCTCTATCTTTTCCGCCAATGTAACGGGCGTTTCTTCGTATTTTCCCTCTTCATTGGGAAGCCCGGCATTTGGATAAACTGAAATATAAGTATTTGATACCTCATTTAATTTTTTCAAAAATTGCGTCATAAATTCTGGTCCCGTTGCACAATTAAGCCCTATTGACAGTGGATTCATATGATTTACAGCATAATAAAAAGCATCTGCTGTTTGTCCGGCAAGTGTCGTTCCTGTACTTTCTATCGTAAATGATAACATTAACGGCACATGATAATTTTCACTCATAGCTTTTTGAAGCCCTAAATAAGCAGCTTTCAAGTTTCTTGTATCTTGTATTGTTTCAAATAATATTAAATCAACTCCTCCAGCTAGTAATCCTGAAGTTGCTGTGTAGTAAGAATGAATTAACTCATCAAAAGTAACTCCTCCGGTAACACTTATTGATTTATTTGAAGGTCCAATAGCTCCAGCCACATATAATTTACGATTTTGATCTAGATTTTCCTCTCTATACTCTTTTATTGCTTCATTTACAATTTCTGCTGCTTTTTTATTCATCTCAAAAGCTTTATCTTCAAGTCCATAATCGTGTAAAACAATATCTAATGCACCAAAAGTGTTTGTTTCTATAATATCGCTTCCTGCTTGTAAATATTTTTTATGTATTTTTTTTATTACATCTGGTTTTGTTAATACTAAATAATCATTACACCCTTCATATTTTTCACCCCCAAAATCATCTGAAGTAAGATTTTCAGCTTGTAACATCGTTCCCATCGCTCCGTCAAGCATTACAATTTTATTTTTCAAATCTTTTTTTAATTCTTCATATGACTCTTTATATTTAATATCTTTGTGTTTTATCAATTTTTTCCTCCTATTTTTATAACTTTTTTCATTATAACATAATTTTACTTGAAAATACAAATAAATATACTTTATTTATGCTATATACAGTAAAATTATATAATATATATACTATGCTCTAAATATTAATAATCGTGATTAAAACAAATATACCTTTATTTTTTATAAAAAAAATGTTGAAAAATTTTTCTTTTTATAATATACTAAATATGTTAAATTCAAAATCTATATACACAACATATTGTGTAAAAATTAATAAAAAAAACATAAAATTTATACTAAAAATGAAAGGTAAAAAATGAAAAAGTTAATTAAATTTGAAAAAAATGACTGCAATCCGTGTGCAATGGTGTCAGAATTATTAGAAAAAAATGGAATATCTTACGAAAGAATTAATGCTTTTGATAATCCGGAAATGGCTATGAAATTCAAAGTTAGAACAGTTCCAACAGTAATTTTAGTCGATGCTGAAAACAATGAAATTAAAAGAACAATGGGATTCAAAATTGAAGAATTAAATGAAATTATATCTATGTTATAAAAACTAATAATGTATTTTAAGCCCTTATTTAGGGTGTTTTTCTTTTTATAAAACAAAAATTTTATAGGAGTGAGTTATCATGTATATATATTATGACTCAAAAACAGGAAATGTTGAAAGATTTATTAATAAAATAAAAAAAATAAAAGAAAATTGGATTTTCATAAAAATAAATTCTAATTTAAAAATAGAAAATGAAGGACATTTAATAATATTTACGACTAAAATTGGTGAAATTTCTGAAACTACAAAAGCTTTTTTATCAAATGGTGAAAATAAAAATTATATAAAATCTGTTAGTTCAAGCGGAAATATGAACTGGGGAATATATTTTGCATTAGCCGCTGATAAAGTTAGTGAAGAATTTAATATTCCAATAGGAATGAAATTTGAATTGTCTGGAACACAAATTCAAGTAAATGAATATATAAAATATGTAGAGGAGATTGGATAATGGCTGAAAACAGGACTAAAAAATGGATATACCTTAATAATGAAATAATGGTTAAAAATGGAGATGACTTTCAATTAGAAAAAGATAAAGAAGCAGTGTACTCTTATTTTGTTGATTATGTAAATAAAAATACGGTATTTTTTCATAACTTAAAAGAAAAAATGAAATATTTAATAAAAAATGATTATTACATCAATTTTTATGAAATGTATACACACGAAGAAATTAAAGAAGTTTTCAAATTAGTTTATGATAAAAAATTTAGATTTGCTTCATTCATGAGTGCTTCTAAATTTTATCAAAGTTATGCTTTAAAAGATGATACCGAAAATAAATTCTTAGAAAGATATGAAGATAGAATTGCTATTGTATCACTTTATTTAGCTCAAGGAAATCTTGAAAAAGCAAAAGAATACGCATTGATGTTAATTAATCAAGAATATCAACCTGCAACTCCTACATTTTTAAATTCCGGAAAAAAACGTTCAGGTGAATTAGTTTCTTGTTTCTTAGATGAAATGGGAGATAATTTAAGTGGAATTGGTTACATTTTTGATTCTGCAATGAAATTATCTTCACTTGGTGGAGGAGTTTCTATAAATTTATCAAAAATTAGAGCAAGAAGTGAAGCTATAAAAGGTGTTGATGGTAGAGCTTCTGGTGTTTTACCAATCATGAAAATTTTAGAAGATATTTTCTCTTATGCAAATCAATTAGGTCAAAGAGCTGGAGCTGGTGCGGTTTATCTTAATGTATTCCACGCCGACATCAATGAATTTTTAGATTCTAAAAAAATAAATGTTGATGAAAAAATAAGAATTAAAACTTTATCAACTGGAGTTATCATTCCTGATAAATTTATGGAATTAGCTGAACAAGATGAAGTTTGTTATATTTTCTATCCTCATACTGTTTTCTTAGAATACGGAAAATATTTAGACGATATGGATATGAATGAAATGTACGAAAAATTAGTTGATAATCCAAATGTTAAAAAGAAAAAAATTAATGTTAGAGAATTATTAGTTAAAATTTCACAATCACAAAAAGAAAGTGGTTACCCTTATTTATTCTTTAAAGATAATGCCAATAAAGAACACGCTTTAAAAGAAATTGGAGATATTAAATTCTCTAACTTATGTACAGAAATTATGCAATTATCAGAAATTTCTGATATTAACCCTTATTATGAAGAAGATATTTTAAGAAGAGGTATCTCTTGTAATTTAGGTTCATTAAACATTGCTACTATTATGGAAAATAAAAGAATTAAAGAAGCTACTAAAGCTGCAATTGATTCATTAACAATGGTATCTGATTTAACGAGTATTGATGTTGTTCCTACAATAAAAAAAGCAAATGATGAACTTCATAGTGTAGGATTAGGAGCTATGAATTTACATGGATTTTTTGCTAAAAATTATATTATGTATGAAAGTCGTGAAGCATTAGATTTTTGTAATGTGTTCTTCATGATAGTAAATTACTATTCATTAGAAAGATCAATGGAAATTGCTAAAGAAAGAAAAGAAACATTTAAAGACTTTGAAAAATCAGAATATGCAAATGGAAATTATTTCAATAAATATATAGAAAAAGATTTCTTACCACAAACTGAAAAAGTTAAAAGCTTATTTGAAGGGATTTATATTCCTACAAAAGAAGATTGGGGAAAATTAAAAGTAGAAGTTATGGAACACGGTGTTTATAACGCATACAGAATGGCTATCGCACCAAATCAATCAACTTCATACATCATGAACTCAACTGCATCTGTAATGCCTGTTGTTGACACGATAGAAGTTAGAGAATACGGAGATAGTACGACATTCTACCCTATGCCATATTTAACAAACGATAATTTCTTCTTCTACAAATCTGCATACGACATGGATCAAAAAAATATTTTAAAATTAATTTCTGTCATTCAAAGACATGTAGATCAAGGGATTTCTACAATTTTATATACGAAAAGTACAGATAATACAAGAGATTTATCAAGATTATACATCTATGCTCATAAATTAGGATTAAAATCATTGTACTATACAAGAACGAGAAAAGCTACTATTGAAGAA
>CALHVR010000071.1 GCA_938037005.1 uncultured Leptotrichiaceae bacterium
TTTAATGTTAAAATATTAAAATAGAATGAAATATTAAAATAATAGATTGAATAAATCTAAAAACTTTGATAGAATAAAAATATAAAAAAATTAGGAGGAAAAAGATGTCAATATTAGTTTTTGGACATAAAAATCCAGATACAGATACTATATGTTCAGCATTAGCTTATGCAAATTTAAAAAATATTTTAGGGGATGAAGCGAAAGCAGTAAGATTGGGAGAATTAAATGAGGAGACTAAATTTGTATTAAATTATTTTGGAGTAGAAGCTCCAGAATTGATAAAAACGGTAGCAGGAAAGGAAATAATTTTAGTAGATCATAATGAAAGAACTCAAACAGCAGATGGCTTTGAAGAAGCAAAAGTGTTAGAATTAGTAGATCATCATAGAATTTCTAATTTTAATGTGGATGAACCTTTATTGGTAAGAATGGCACCGGTTGGATGTACAGCGACAATTATTTTAAATTTATATAAAGAAAATAATTTAGTTCCATCAAAAGAAATAGCAGGACTTATGTTAAGTGCAATAATTTCTGATACATTGTTATTTAAATCTCCAACTTGCACTGAATTAGATGTTAAAGCTGGAAAAGAGTTAGCGGAAATAGCAGAAGTAAATTTAGAAGAGTACGGTCTTGAAATGTTAAAAGCAGGGACAGCATTAGGAAATAAAACAGAAGCTGAACTTTTAAATATGGATATGAAAATATTTGAAATTGATGGACAAAAAATAGGGGTAGGTCAAGTAAATACTGCAAATGAAGCAGAAGTTTTAGAAAGAAAAGAAGCATTATTAAAAGAAATTGATGCGATTATAGCTAAAGAAGGGTTAAAATTCTTTATGTTTGTAATAACTAATATTTTAACAAATGATTCAATTTCATTAATTTCTGGTGATGCTGATGTTATAATAGAAAAAGCATTTGGTGTTAAGATTGAAAATAAAGAAGCAACACTAAAAGGAGTAGTTTCAAGAAAAAAACAAATAATCCCTCCAATAACAAAAGCAATTCAAAACTAATGAGAATTGAGGGAAAGAAAAATGTCAATAGTACAATTAAGAAAAAGACAAGAGCCTGAAATATTATTTGGAATAAAATTGCCTATAATTGCTATGAATTTGTATAAAGAGATAAAAAATTCAAAAATAGCTTATGAAGTTTTTAGAGAAACATTTAATATAAAAGAAAATAGATTAATAAATATTGTTGAAGTTAGAGATAAAAATGATAATTTGGGATTAGTTTTAGTAATATATAATAATTTTGTAACAGAAAAAGAGAGATTAAGAATGAATTTGGAAATTGAAAGTTTTAACTTTAACATATTTGAGCTTGATTATAATCATAAAATTGATATTGAAGAAATAGTAACAAGAGTTAAAAATATGTATTAGAAAGGATAAAATTGTATGAAAAAAAGATTGTTTGGAATAATTGTGGCAATGTTATTAATATTTTCTATTGGAAATGCAACTACAAATGTTGGAAAAGCGTTACAACAAGTAGGGAAAGAACAAGCTAAAAAAATTTCTAAAGAAGAAAAAGCTAGAGAAAGAGAAATAAAAAAAGAAGAAAAAAAAGAAACAAAAATTATAAAAAATTTCAAAAAAACTATGAAAGAATATGAATTGGAAGCAGTAATTAAAACGAATAAAGGAGATATAAAAGTATTTTTATATCCAGAAGCTGCACCTGTAAATGTAGCTAATTTTGTATATCTTGCACAACATAATTTTTATAATGGACTAAAATTTCATAGAGTAATATCAAATGTATTAGCACAAGGTGGAGATCCAGAAGGAACAGGAGTAGGAGATCCGGGATATACATTAAACGATGAAATTGTAGATTGGTTGAATTTTGATGAACCTGGAATATTAGCAATGGCAAATAGTGGTCCAAATACAAATGGAAGTCAATTTTTCTTAACAGTTGCTTCATTACCACAATTAAATGAAAAATACACTGTTATTGGTGGAATTGCTTCAAGAGAAGATTTAAGTATTATAAGAGTGTTAAGACAAGATGATGTAATTTTAGGAATTGATATTTTAGGAAATAAAGTAAAT
>CALHVR010000072.1 GCA_938037005.1 uncultured Leptotrichiaceae bacterium
ACAAAGGCAACTAAAACATTAAATAATGAAACTAATGCTGCCATTATTGAACCACCTGTTGCAAAGAATGCATATAATCCTGGAGGTAATACCCAAGGAACTGCAACGTAAACCGGAGGAACTATCCCAAGTTTTGTTGCAACATAAGCAATTATTGACCCTAAAGTCGGTGCTAATAAGAATGGTATTATATATATAGGATTTAATACTATTGGTAATCCAAATATTATTGGTTCATTAATATTAAATACTCCCATAGGTGTTCCAAGTTTAGCTATCGCTCTATATTCTTCTCTCTTAGAGAATAACATTATAGCAATTACTAAAGCTATACTTATTCCTGAACCACCCATTTGTAGATAAGCATCAAAAGATCCTCTTGTCCATATATATGGTAAAGTATCTATAGTACCACCTTTAGCTATATGATCAGCATTTGCAAGTAAAGCTGGTTGATATATACCTTCTATAATTGGTCCCAATACATTGTGTCCATGTAATCCAAAGAACCAGAATAATTGTATCAAGAAAGATATAAGAGCTACAGAGAATATACCTTGTGATAATCCAAGTAATGGAGTTTGTATATACACAGATATTAAATCGTTTAATGAAGAACCTGTAGTTTTAGTTATAACAAATGATAAAATAGAACATACATACACAGCTACTATACCTGGAATTAATGAAGTAAACGCTTTATTTACTGCAGGTGGAACTGAATCTGGTAGTTTAATAGTGATATTTTTTAACATTAAATTACAGAATATTAATGTCGCCAAAAAACCTATTATCATAGCAGCGAACAATCCTGTTGCACCTAAATAATTAACATTTATATAACCCCATTGATCTATAGGAATCATCGTTCCATTAGCATCAAAATCAAATTTTGCACTTTGTGGTAAGAAAGCTATAAATGATCCCAAAGCAACTAAAGCTCCTGCTAACGGATTAACTTTATAACTATTTGACAAGTTATATCCTAAAGCAACTACAAAAACTAAAGATAAAATTGCAAGAGATGCAAACCAAACAACACCATTTATTTGTATAAGTGGTTGCATTGCTTCAACAAACCCTGTCATCCCTGCGTTGTTAGGCAAATCTCTAAAAAATACATTTAATAATACTGCAACTGATCCAACCATAGTAATCGGTAAAATAGAAATAAATGAATCTCTTATTGCTACTAAGTGTTTTTCAGAAGAAATCTTCTGTGCTACTGGAACGAATTTTTGCTCCATCCATGTCATAAATCCTTTCATGTCTCTTCTCCTTTTATATTTTTATTTTTTTAATATATCTAAAACATTATTTAGTACCTTTTCTCCGTTCATCGCACCATAATCCATCATATTGATAACACTAACTGGTGTTTCACCAAACATTTCTTTCATAGCTCCTTCAAGATATTTAACTTGTGGACCAAGTAAAAGTATATCTACTTTCCCTACATATTCATTTGCTTGAGCCTCAGGAATAGCTTTTATTTCTGCTTCTATCCCTTTTTCTTGTGCTGATTTTTTCATTTTTTCTACTAAGAAACTAGTAGACATTCCTGCACTACATACAAGTAATACTTTTAACATAAATTTCACCTCTATAATTCAATTTTAAATCTAGTATAAGCATCAATATAGTCTATTAAAAATAACTCTTCTTTTTTTATTTTACCTACTATATTAATATTTTCTAAACTTATTTCTACATCTTTTTTTACTATTACAAGTTCTCCTTTGTACTGACCAAAATTATCATTAGCTATATATACCGTACCTTTTTCAAGTACAGTATCATTCTTGCGAGGAGTTATACTTTTATCTCTATATTCTATTCTACCTATAGTAGATCTTATTAAATAATCGTTCAAATCTCCTCTATTCATATGCCTTAATGATAATATATGTTTTTCTTCAACACTTAAGTTATCACAAACATTCTCTAACTTAAAAGTTATATACGGTTTATACACCTTAGCTACTCTTTCAAGTTCATCTGTACTGGCATAAGCATTTGATACTATTATATCATCTATATTACCTAAAGCTATTAAATGTTTAGTTTGTATTTCTATATCTAAATCTCTATGTAATTCAAGAGTAGGTAATTTATCATCTACAACATGTGGTCCATGTTCTGCAACTTGTGAGGTAACAAAAGCAGCAAGTCTTAATCCTGCATCTTTAAATATTTTTGATGTTTTAATATAGAATGATTCAGATAATCCTGTATATCTTTGTGGATAAAAATTATGACAAGCTATTAAGTTAGATTTAACAGGTTTTTTACAAAATATATTATCTATATATTTAGTATCTTGACTTGCATTTAGTTCTATTTTCAATCCATAATCATTATACGTTAATTCAGATTCAACATCACCATCAAATACACCATCAAGCCGTATACCATCTACTCCTAACTCTTTAAAAAATGATAAATCTGTATGTTTTATTCCTAAAAGTTCAAATATTTTAGGATTTACATCTACATATATTTCAAATCCTTTACTCTTAGCAAAACTTATTATTTTCTTATTATCACTAACAAATTTATCAATTTGATTATAATCAAACAAAAGTAAATTTAAAAATATTCTTCCATACCCTAAACTAGCACTTTTATCTATATATTTTAAAGTTTCTTCTATATTTTCCTTATATGGATAAACTGATATACCAAGCATTATTTTCCCTCCAATTTAGATATTCTTTCATATATATTTATCATTTCTTTAGCGTTATCTTTAGCCATTAATGCCATAGTTAAATGATCTTGTGCATGTACCATAATTAAATTTACAACTGTTTTTTCTTCTTCACTCGTTTCTTTAACTATTAATTCTGTCTGTTTTTTATGTGCTTCAAGATAAAAAGTATTCGCTTCTTCAAGTGATTGCTTACACTTTTCAAATTCTCCTTCTCTTGCAAACTTTACAGCTTCCATAGATGCCGATCTTGACATTCCAGAATTAGCAATTATTTGCATCGCAAATTCACTTAATTCTTCATAATTCATTATACTTCCTCCAAATCTTTTAATATGTTTATATAGTTTTCATAAATAGGATTTTTTAAAATTTTATCTATTATTTTTTTATCATTAACAACTTTTGTAAGTAATTTATATATCTTTTCATTTTCTCCATTAGAATTATTTATTAGCATAAATAATACTATTTGAACCTCATTATTTATCCATTTAATGCTTTTATCTAATAAACAAACTGCTATCTTATTAACACTAGGTATAACATGTATAGGATGTGGTATCGCTACATCTTCACTAATTTCTGTCATTCCTAATTTTTCTCTTTCAATAATTAAAGATTCTAAATCATCATTAAATTTAATATATTCTTTAAATTTATTTGATACAAAACTTATCAAATCTTTTTTATTGATTTCTTCTTCAAAATGGAAAAATAATTCTTTAGTAAAAATACTATTTACATATTCTTTATTATCATCCAATATCTTCTTTATATCTTCTAAATCATCTGAATTTAAAAAATATTTTATTTTATATACAGGTTTATTTATATTTAATTTATCATCAACCAAACTAAATACTATATCTATTTCATCTAAATTTATATATTTTAAATCACTCAATCCACAAGCATTTATTTCATTTAAATATTCAGAAAAGGAATTTTTAAATGTATATGTTAAAAATTTAGATATACCTCTTCCACTAGGACATATTAACAATATATTTTTCTTTCTATTTCTCTTATTAATTTCCTTTGCCATATGAAGTATTACTGCAATATATCCAACTTCATCTTCACTTAATTCTTTTGAATATTTTTCACCTATTCTACTACAAACATATTGAGATAAATTATACTCAAATGGTATATTTTTCTTAATATCATCTATCAATGGATTTTGAGTTTTTATACCAAATCTAAGTCTTATAACCAAAGCTATTAAATGTGTATATAGATTTTTATAAAGCATTTCATCATTGCTTAAATCTATCTTAAATGTTACGTTTATATAAAAGAAAATATCTTCTATTAATTTTTGTATATCTTTAACATCTAAGTTTTTTATACTTGAATAAGTCATAGTTTCAGTAGTCATAAATCTTATAGTTAAATAATCAACATCTCTTTCAGACATATCTTTTTTTAAATTAAATATATTTTTAAGATCATTTATACAAGCTTTTATTTCCTCTTTTTTTACTTTAAATAATTCATCTTCATTTTCTATGATATCTTCTATTAAATAATTTTTATCTATTCTATTTAAAGTAACATAAAATGATATAGCTAAATTTTGAAGTGATATATCTGAAATTTTTATATTTTTCCCTCTAAAATTAACACTAATATTTTCAGCTATTTCTACTATTTTTAATTTAATATCATCTTCTATATCATTTTCATTTAATCTTTTTTCTAATATATCTATATGAAAATTACGTATATCAATCTCATTACCTTGTAATTTAATACCATAATAAGGCTTTCTTTCAAGAAATAAGTTATAATTTTCCAGTAATTCTGATACTTTTTTTAAATCTTGTGATAAAGTTTTTGAGCTAGTATATATTTCTTCACTAACATCAAACAACTTAATATATTTATCATCGTATATCAATTTATTAACTAAATACATTACTCTATCATTGGAACTATTGGGTATTTTTTTTACTTCATTATGAAATAATTCATTTGCAGAAATATTATTATCTTTTAATAAATATCCAAATCTTGGCTTAGATTCTATTTCAACGTTTTTTTTTATCAATATTTCAGATAATATCTTTATATATTTTCTACACGTTCTATCAGATATATTTAAAATATAAGCTAATTCTAAAGAGGTATGATATTTACCGTCTTTTAATATTCTAAAAATTCTAACAACTAAATTCTCCATTATATGCTCCTTAATATAGAATCCCTT
>CALHVR010000073.1 GCA_938037005.1 uncultured Leptotrichiaceae bacterium
GAAAATAGCAAAAGATAAGTTACCTTTACAGTATTTGCTTAATGAACAAGAATTTTACGGCAGAAAATTTTATGTTAATAAAGGTGTGTTAATACCAAGACAAGATACAGAAATTTTAGTTGAAAAAGCGATAAATATAGTGAAAGATAAAAAAATAGAAGTTCCTAAAATATTAGATATTGGGACAGGAAGTGGTGTTATAGGAATAACTATGGCATTAGAAATAGAAAATTCAAAAGTTCTTGGAATTGATGTATCGGATGTTGCGATTGAAATATCAAATAAAAATAGAGAAATTTTAAAAGCAAAAAATATTAAAATTGTAAAATCAAATTTATTTGAAAATGTGTCATTTAAAGAATTTGATATGATAATTTCTAATCCGCCGTATATATCTCGAGATGAAATAGATGTGATGTCAGAAAATACATTGACTTGGGAACCGGAAGAAGCACTTTTTGCTGAAAATGAAGGATTATATTTTTATAATGAAATATGTGATAAAGGATATGATTATTTACAAAAAGAAGGGTATTTGTTATTTGAAATAGGGTATAAACAAGGGGAAAAAGTTAAAATGATAATGGAAAATAAAGGATATAAAGAAATTGAAATAATTAAAGATTTACAAGGACTAGACAGAGTCGTTGTAGGCAGAAAATAGTGAGGGAAACATGCTTTGGAAAAATGAGAGCAAAAAAATAATAATTTTAATTTGTTTAATGTTAGTTAATCAAGTATTTGCAAATGATGTTTTAGATTTATTAATAAAAGATTATTACAATGAAAAGAATGAAAATTTATATAGTAAAAATGTAAATAAAAAAATGATAGATTCAAATTTTGCAATAAATAGAGGAAAATCAAATTTAAAGATTTCAAATGGGGAATTAATGGAAATTGCAGAAAAAATTTATAGAAATGAAACTGGTGGGAAAAGAGAAAACTTAGTTGTATGGAATAGTGGAGAAAATTTTCCGTCATTAGGAGTCGGTCATTTTATTTGGGCAAAATCAAATGCTTCAAATGGAATTTTTGGAGAATCTTTACCTGGACTTGTGCAATTTTATAAAGAAAAAGGAGTAGAACTACCAAAACTTTTATCAGAAAATAGATTTGCACCTTGGAAAAATAGAGCAGAATTGATAGAAAAAAAATCTAATGGAGATGCTGAAATAGAAGAGTTAATAAATTTTTTTGATAATACAAGAGATATTCAAATTTTGTATATTTTTAATAGATTAGAAGATTCTTTAGAAAAAATGGTTGAAGCATCAGAAAATGGAGAAAATATAAAAATGCAATTTTATAGAGTAGCAAATTCAAAAAATGGATTGTATGCATTAATAGATTATGTGAATTTTAAAGGAGAAGGACTTGCTACTTCTTCATTATATAATAATCAAGGTTGGGGATTAAGACAAGTATTAGAAAATATGCATGGAACTTCAAATGGAGAAAGTGCAGTAAGTGAATTTGCAGAATCAGCAAAAGAAATTTTAACAAATAGAGTTTTAAATGCACCGAGAAATGAAACACAGTGGTTAATTGGTTGGCATAATAGACTAGATACTTATAAAAAATAGAGGAAAAAATATGAATATAAAAGAATTTGATTTTGAATTACCTGAAGAGTTGATAGCACAGCATGCGATAGAACCTAGAGATCATTCAAAATTATTAGTATTGAATAAAAATAAGAGAACAAGAGAACATAAAAAATTTTTTAATATTATAGATTTTTTGAAAAAAGATGATATTTTAGTTATAAATCGTACAAAGGTAATACCTGCTAGATTATTTGGGAAAAAAGAGACAGGCAGTGTTATGGAATGTTTTTTACTTAAGAGATATGATTTATATACATGGGAAGTATTATTGAAACCTGCAAAAAAATTAAAATTGGGGCAAAAAATTATATTTTCAAATGAGTTGAGTGCAGAATTAGTAGAGATAAAAGAAGATGGAAATAGAGTTTTAAAATTTGAATTTGAAGGTAGATTTGAAGAAATATTAGATGGATTGGGAGAAATGCCACTTCCTCCGTATATTGCTGAAAAATTGGAAGATAAAAATAGATATCAAACAGTGTATGCAAAAGAAGGAGAATCAGTAGCAGCACCAACGGCAGGACTTCATTTTACAGAAGAATTACTTGAAAAAATACGAGAAAAAGGAGTAACTATCGCTGAAGTATTTTTAGATGTAGGGCTTGGAACTTTTAGACCTGTTCAAGTAGAAAACATTTTAGAACATAATATGCATAGTGAAAGTTATAGAGTACCTAAAGAAACTGCAGATATAATTAATAAAGCTAAAAAAAATAATCAAAGAATAATTGCGGTAGGGACAACTTCTGTAAGAACATTAGAATCAGTAGTTAATGAAGATGGAATTGTTGAAGCAAAAGAAGGAGACACGAGTATATTTATTTATGGAGATTATAAATTTAAGGTAGTAGATGGAATAATAACAAATTTTCATTTACCAAAATCAACATTAATTATGTTAATTTCTGCGTTTGGTGGGAAAGAGTTTGTGTTTGAAAGTTATGAAGAAGCGATAAAAGAGAAATATAGATTTTATAGCTTTGGTGATAGTATGTTCATTTATTAAATTAATTAAGGAGAATAATGTTTAAATATATAAAAATATTATTAATAAATTTATTTTTTATTTTTTCAATTTTTGTAAATGCGAATGAAACAGAAATAAGTAGATTTTTATCGATTGGTAATTTAAAAATTGTAAGACAAGAGCCTTTAAGTATTGAAAGAGAAGATTTGACAATAACAATAAATAAAGATAAAAGCATAAAAGTGGAGACAGATTATACTTTTAAGAATATTGGAAAATATAATATAAAATCAACATA
>CALHVR010000074.1 GCA_938037005.1 uncultured Leptotrichiaceae bacterium
TAAAATTAATAAATAAAATATACTTTTTTCCATCCCAAACTGTCTTTGAATTTTTCCTACAATGAAAGCAAAAATCCCCATACAAATTACAGGGATTCCTGTCAAAAGACTTATTTGGAAATTTGATAAAGCAAGATTTTCTTGTATTATATTTTGAATAGGAGGGACACTTGATATTCCTAATCTTAAATTAAATGCTACTAAAAATATTAGTAACGTATATGCCATATTAAATTTCTTCATTATTTATCCTTTTCTTTTTAAATTATTGTTTAATTCTATCTTTTACTAATTTTGCTAAAATTCCATTTAAAAAATCTTTTGTATCATCATAGGCATATTTTTTTGAAATTTCTAAAATTTCATTTATTGCTATTTCATATCCTATTTTTTCTACAATTATTTCATAAAATGAAAATTTTAATAATACTTTTTCTAATGTACCTAATCTTTCATAAGTCCATCCTTCTAATGTTTCTTTAATTTTTTTAACTAAAAATTCTTCATTTTTTATTATATTTTTTGTATAATTTCTCAAAAATTCAATTTGATCATCTTTAGTTATATTTTCTTCTTCTATTACTTCTTCAATTCTTTTTTCAATATTATTATCAATTAATTCTCTTTCAAAAAGAAGTTTAAATATTTCTTCTCTTATTTCTCTACGTGTCATTAATTTCCCTCTTCTATTTCTTCAGGCATTTTTTCAGGAGTTGATTTTATTATTACAGCTTCTGTCCCGCTTTTTTTATCTTCAATTCTTTTTTTCTCAATTTTTGTTTCATTTAAAACTTTTTTTAATTTTATAGAACTCTTTTTAACAGTTATTCCCACTGAACTTTCTACATAATTACTCAATTCAACTTGTATTTCCAATAATTTTCCACTCAAATTTTCCATATTATATGCATCAACTATAGCTTCAATCACTACTCCTCTACCTTTAGAATAAGATTTCACTTTAGTGTTTTTTATAATATCTTGATTTACTAAATAATCCTTTGCAACTTCATTTATTGTTTTTATTGGAACTTCCAAATCACCTGTTTTACTTTTTATTTTTTTATTTTGAGAATATTTTGTAATTTTATTTATTGTTGCAAGGAAAAATATTATTAAATAAATTAAAGCTAAAAGACCTATAATTATAATAATTTTTGTATCAGTCATATCAATAAAATCGTCCATTTGTTGTAAATAAGCCGTTTGAAATAAAAAATCTGATACACTTGAAAAAACAATTCCCATTAATCCTGCAATAATTGAAAATCTAGCTAAAAAACTTAATATCGTTATCATAATTTACTCCTTTTAATCCTCTATTACAGGAACAGCTTCTACTACTTCTTTTGATTTTTCTTCAACTTTTACTATTTTTTGAATAAATACATTCACTTCTTGAACTTTTAACCCTGTCATATCAGTAATTGCATCTACTACTTTTCTTTGAATTTCTCCCGCTAATGCCGGTAATTTCTGTCCATATTTCGCCACAACATATAAATCTAAAGTACATTCTGTTTCTCCTATTTCAACTTCAATCCCTTTATTTCCTGATGACGATACATTTTGAAAGAATTTTACAATTTCATTTTTTGAATTTGAACCAGCTAAACTATAAACTCCTTCAATTTCTGAAATTACTGTTTCCGCGATTGACGCTACCACTTCTGATGATATACTTATGTTTCCTAATTCATTCATATTTTATCCTCCTATAATTTAATTATATTTTAAAATTATTTTTCTAAAACTTCTTTAAAATGTGTTTCAATAAAGTTTGTATAAACTATTCCTTTTTTAAAATATTCATTATCTAAAACTTTCAAATGAAATGGAATTGTTGTACTAACCCCTTCAATTTTAAATTCTTTTAATGCTCTTTTCATTCTCGCAATTGCTTGTTCCCTAGTTGGAGCTTTTACTATTAATTTTGCTATCATCGAATCGTAATACGGCGGAATTTCATAATTTTGATAAGAATGTGAGTCCACTCTCACTCCAATTCCTCCTGATGGCAAGTAGGTTTCAAGTGTTCCAACTGATGGTAAAAATCCATTTTCACAGTCTTCAGCATTTATTCTACACTCAATTGCATGTCCTGATATTTGAATATCTTTTTGTGTAAAGCTTAATTTTTCACCAGCTGCGACTCTTATTTGTTCCTTAATTAAGTCAACACCAGTTACCTCTTCCGTAATTGTATGTTCTACTTGTATTCTTGTATTCATTTCCATAAAATAGAAATTCATATTTTTATCCACTAAAAATTCTAATGTTCCAACACTATCATACCCAATCCCTTTGGCTAAATGTGCTGCAACTTTACCCATTTTTTCTCTAGTTTTTTTATCAATTCCCACTGATGGAGACTCTTCAACTAATTTTTGATGTCTTCTTTGTATTGTGCAATCTCTTTCACCTAAATGCACAACATTACCAAATTTATCCCCAATTACTTGAATTTCAACATGTCTTGGCTCTTCTACATATTTCTCAATGTAAACATCCGGATTCCCAAAGTTTGATTTTGCTTCATTTTGAGCTACTACAAAGTTTTCCACTAGCTCTTTTTCATTATGAGCTATTCTCATTCCTTTTCCTCCACCACCAGCTGTGGCTTTAATAATAACTGGATATGTAATCCATTGTGCTATTTTTTTAGCTTCTTCAATGTCTGGTACAATTCCATCTGATCCTTTAGTCATCGGAACTTTATTTTTTTCAGCCGTTTTTCTTGCTGTTGCTTTATCTCCCATCATCGTAATTACTTCTGGTTTAGGTCCTATAAATGTTATGTTATTTTGCTCACAAATTTTTGCAAATGAAGCATTTTCTGATAAAAATCCAAATCCAGGATGTATCGCATCAGCTCCTGTAATTAAAGCTGTTGACAATATATTAGGGATTTTCAAATAAGAATCTGTACTACTTGCAGGTCCAATACATACAGCTTCGTCAGCTAATTTCACATGCAATGACTCTGCATCTGCTTCCGAATAAACGGCAACCGTAGCAATTCCCATTTCTCTAGCTGCTCTTATTACTCTTACAGCTATTTCTCCTCTATTTGCTATTAATATTTTTTTGAACATTGTTCCTCCCATTTTTGTTTATTTTAAAACAATATTTTAATTTTTATCCGTTCTTACTTAATTTCTATTACGAATAAAGGTTTTCCATAATCTACTGGTGAATTATCTACAACTAATATTTCTTTTAAAATACCATTCACTGGAGATTTTATATCCGTTTCTAAGCCAATCGTATTTATTTTCGCTAATACCATTCCTTTTGAAACTTCTATATTTTTCTCAGTTTTAATCAATTTAATTTCTCCAACATTTTGAGATTTTACAATTTCTTCATTTATAGTTGGAACTTCAGGTGTTTTTTGCTCAACTTTAGTTACGGGCATTTCTACAGTTTTATTTGGAGTTATTTCAGAATTTTTTAAAGTTAATTTTACTTTACCGTATCTAACTTTTATTTCAGCCATTTCTTCTTTTTTAAGAATTTTCATCAATTCTTTTATATCATTTAAATCCATCATTCCTCCTATAATTTCATATTTCTTATTTTTTCAGTCTAGTCTACTTTATATTTTATCATATTCAATCTTTTTTTTCAAATCATTATGAAAAATTTAACATTAAATATATCAAATTTTTATCATTTTCTAAATAATAATAACTTTTATTTATATATACATAATAAAAAACCTCATATAGTTAGTTATACTAGCTATATGAGGATTCGTATTTTTTTATATTTTTTAGAATGTATATTTTAATCCAACTGAACCATAAGGAATAAATCCTTTTTGTCCATATTTTGTACCAACATATCTCATCCCAATTTCTGGGAATAAA
>CALHVR010000075.1 GCA_938037005.1 uncultured Leptotrichiaceae bacterium
AAAAAAATTTATAAATTAAAAGTTATACAAGTTCCAACAAATAAACCAGTAATAAGAAAAGATTTACCAGATGTTATTTATATGACTGAAAAAGCAAAATATAAAGCAATATCAAATAAAATTAAGGAATTATATGATAAAGGGCAACCAGTTTTAGTTGGTACAGCTTCAATCGAACAATCTGAAAAAATATCGCAATTATTAAAAAAACAAGGTATTCCACATAATAAATTAAATGCGAAACATCATGGAAGGGAAGCTGAAATAATTGCACAAGCCGGAAGATTTAAGTCAGTTACAATCGCTACAAATATGGCAGGACGTGGAACTGATATAAAATTAGGAGGAGAGCCTGAAGCATTAGCAGAAAAAGAAGCTGAAAAAGGAACACCTGAATATGAAATAGCTTTAGCTAAATATGAAAAAGATTGTGAAGAAAATAGAAATAAAGTCCTAGAAGTAGGAGGATTATTTGTACTAGGAACTGAAAGACACGAAAGTAGAAGAATTGACAATCAGTTAAGAGGAAGATCTGGAAGACAGGGAGATCCGGGAACTTCAGAATTTTATCTAGCGTTAGATGATCATTTAATGATTATGTTTGGTGGAGATAAATTACAATCTATGATGAGAATGATGAAAATGGGGGAAGATGAAGAAATTAGACATAGACAAGTAACAAAAGGAGTCGAAAACGCTCAAAAAAGGATTGAAAGTAGAAATTTCTCATCAAGAAAAAGTTTATTGGAATATGATGATGTAAATAATAATCAAAGAGAAGTAATTTATAAACAAAGGGATCTAATTTTAGGAGAAGATGATTTAAAACCTTTAGTTTATGATATGTTAGAAGATACTGTTTCGGACATAGCAGATATGGCATTAACTGGTGATAGAAATGTTTGGGACTTTAATTTACTTGCTGATAGATTAAAAGAAGTATTTGAATATGAACTTCCTGAAATTGATGAAAGTAAAGATAGAGATGAAATTGTAGATATGATTTCAAAAGATTTAATTGAGAGTTATAATGAAAAAAGAGAATTAATAGGTGAAGAACAATTTAAAGCAATTGAAAAATATATCATGTTAGAAGTGTTAGATAGTAAATGGAGACAACATTTAGCTGACTTAAATGAGCTAAGAGAGGGAATAGGTCTTAGAGGATATGCACAAAGAAGTCCAGCACATGATTATAAAATTGTAGGTTATGAAATTTATAATGAAATGATTGATGCAATTAAAAGAGAAACTACTGGATTTTTATCAAAACTTAGAGTTCAAACACCAGAAGAAACAACAAATTTAAAACATGAAGAAATGACAAATGTTAGTTATCAACACGAAGATGTAACTGAATTTGAAGAACAAGGTGAAGAACAATTTATAGAAGAAAGTAACGGAAGACCATTGTCTAGAAGAGAAAAAAGAGAGTTAGCAAGAAGAAAGAATAAATAAAATAAATAAGAATTAAAATAAAACAAGAATATCTTATTGGTACTCTTGTTTTTCTAATTAATAAAAATTTTTAAGGAGAGAATGTATGTCAAAAGAAATAAATAATTTAGGAGAGGGATCTGTAGGTAAACTGCTCTATAAATTAGCTGTTCCTGCTATTGTAGCAAACATAGTAAATGCATTATATAACGTAGTTGATCAAATATTTATTGGTCAAGGAGTGGGATATTTAGGTAATGCAGCAACAAATATAGCATTTCCATTAGTTACACTTTGTCTAGCAATAGGGCTTATGATTGGGATTGGTTCTGCCGCAAATTTGAATTTAGAATTAGGGCGAAAAAATTATGAAAAAGCTAAAAAAATAGTAGGAACATCGGCAAATTTATTAGTAATAATAGGAACAATTATATGGATAATTGTAATATTGTTTTTAAAACAATTGATGATAATGTTTGGGGCGACTGAACAAATTTTATCTTATGCTATGCAATATACGGGAATAACATCTTTTGGAGTTCCATTTTTACTTATAGCTATTGGAATAAATCCGTTAGTTAGAGCTGATGGGAGTCCAAAATATTCAATGTATGCAATTATAGTTGGAGCAATTTTAAATACAATATTAGATCCCATATTTATATTTGTATTTAATATGGGAATAGCCGGTGCTGCAATAGCGACTGTAATAAGTCAAATTGTATCAGCAACAATATTAGTATTTTATTTTACAAAATTCAAATCAGTAAAATTGGAAAAAAAAGATTTTAAATTAAATTTAAGTATATCAAAAAGTATATTTAGTCTTGGAATGGCTTCGTTTATATTTCAATTTTCTACGATGATAGTCCAAGTTGTGACAAATAATATGTTAAAAATTTACGGTGCTGCCACAAAATATGGAAGTGATATTCCTATAGCTTCTGCAGGAGTTGTAATGAAAGTTACTATTATTTATTTTGCAGTAGTGATTGGACTTGTTCAAGGAGCACAACCCATTTTAGGTTTTAATTATGGTGCAAAAAAATATAAAAGAGTTAGAGAAACAACAAAAATATTAATAGAATCTGCAGTAATAACAGCAACAATAATGACTTTAATTTTTCAAATATTCCCACGACAAATCGTTTCATTATTTGGATCTGGAAATGAAGAATATATGAATTTTGCAGTTAGATTTATGAGAATGTACTTATCAATGTTAATTTTAGGTAGTATTTTTACAGTATCATTGACATTTTTCTCAGCAATAGGAAAAGCTAAAAAAGGAACAATAATTTCATTATCTAAACAAGTAATATTTTTATTACCTTTAACTATTATTTTACCAATATTTTTGGGAGTCACTGGAGTAATAATCGCAGGTCCAGTATCTGATATATTAGCTTTTACTTTATGTATATTTTTAGTTAAAGATGAATTTAAGAAAATGCCTAAAAGTTAAAAATTTATAGAGTGAAAGATAAACAAAGAAAGAAAAGACAAGTAATTAGGAAAATATATAAATGAATATTGCGAAAATTATTTAATGGAAAAAGCTCAAATGAAATATATGAAAAAAACAAAAATATATTTCACAAAAGTATGACACTTTGAGTTACAATTTACAAATCAAATAAATACTACAAAAATACTTGAAAAAAAAAGTTTTTTTTGATACAATATTCATGTGTAAAACTAGATATATAATTAGCTTATATATTCTTTGGATAAGGCGAAGAGTTTCTACAAGCAACCGTAAATTGCTAACTATAAGTTGAGAATTTTATTTATAACTTCTTAGCTTTTGTTATGTAATAATAATATCTTATGGAGGATTAATATGAATGTATTGATTACTATTTCAAGAATATTATCTATTGGACAAATGAAGTTATTGTCAACTTTTTCGTATACTTTGTATATCTTAAAGGAAGTTATAGCTTATAATTTAAAATTAGACAAAATAAATATAAATATGATA
>CALHVR010000076.1 GCA_938037005.1 uncultured Leptotrichiaceae bacterium
TGTAAAAAAAGAAAAAAATAAAACTATAATTACAAAAAAATTCATTTTAAAAATATCTCCATATAATTTATATGTATATTTTATCTTTTTTATGAATTAAAAGCAATAATTTCTTTATAAAATAATAAAGTTGTGATATAATTAAGCAATAATATCATTTAGTAATAAATAAGGAGTTTTATGAAAAATACATTAAAAATTGTAAATATACTAATATTTTCTTTAATAATTGTAGTATTAATTTATCTGTATTCATTTTTTTTAATGAAAACGACTTATAATAATGTAAGTATAAATATAAAAAAAGGAGAAACGATAGTAGATATATATAAAGAATTAAAGCTAAATTATGGAATATTAGATAAAATTTATTTAAAAGTAGACAGTAGAATGGGAAAATTAACTATAGGGTCATATAGATTTAATGGTAAATTTTCAAAATATGAAGTTTTAAGGAAAATAAGAGAAGGGAAAACACAAGAAGTTAGACTTACAATTCCTGAAGGCTTTACTAAAAAACAAGTTTATGAAAGAATGACAGCATTGGGGTTAGGAACTTCGGATGAAATAAATAAAGCATTATTAGAGATAGATTTCCCGTATCCTCACGAAAATAATGAATTTGAGGGATATTTCTATCCTGAAACTTACATTTTTGCCAGAAATACAACAACAAAACAAGTTTTAAAGATTATACTAAATGAATTTTTAAAACATTTTCCAGAAAAAAATGTAAAAGATAAAGAAAAATTTTATGAACAATTAAAATTAGCATCAATTGTAGAAGCAGAAGTTAATAATAATGAAGATAAGCCGAAGGTAGCAGGAATATTTATAAAAAGACTGGAAAAAAATATGAGACTAGAATCAGATGCAACATTAAAATATGATTTAGGTCGTCAAGCAAAAAAAGGGGAATTAAAGGTCAATGAAAGTCCTTATAATTCATATAAAATAAAAGGATTACCTCCAACTCCGATTGGAAATCCAGCAGCTGATACAATAAAAGCTGTACAAAATCCAATTATAACAGAGGATTTGTTCTTCTTTATGTATAATGGAAAAACTTATTATTCAAAAACACATGAAGAGCATTTGAAAAAACGAAAAGAAAGTGGACAGCTTAAATAGAGTGTGAGTTTGGAATGAAAGAAATTTATGAAAAAATTAAAGAGATAAAAAATAGAAATTTAATAAGTGAAAATGATAAAATTTTGATTGCATTTTCTGGTGGACCGGATTCGATGTTTTTGTATTATATTTTAAAAACTTTACAAAAAGAATATAATTTTAAAATTTCATTAATTTATATAAATCATAATTTAAGAGATGATGTAGATAATGATATAAAAATTGTAACGAAATTTGCAAAAGAAAATGGCATAAAACTTTATATAAAAAATATTGATGTAAAAAAATATGCTAAAGAGAATAAAAAATCTATAGAATTAGCAGCTAGAGAATTAAGATATGAAATTATTAATAAAACTTTAATAGAAATAGAATATAATAAAATTGCAACAGGACATAATCTTGATGATAATGTAGAAACTCTAATATTTAGATTGATTAGAGGGACTTCAACAAAGGGATTAAAAGGAATACCGATAAAAAGAGGGAATATAATAAGACCTATTTTACATTTTGAAAAAAATGAGATTATTAAATTTTTAAATGAAAAAAATATAGAGTATGTAAATGATTATACAAATTTAGAAAATGATTATACACGAAATTATATAAGAAATAAAATTTTTCCGATGTTTTCTAATATTAATTTGAATTTTAAAGTAAAAATAAATGAACTTATTGAAGAAATGAATTATGATAAAATAAGTGAAAATAAAATAGCATTAATAAAAATGTTAGAAAATAAAAAAGTCAAATTAAGTAGAGAAAAAATTAATAATATTTATAATAGCTTGTATGACACAGAAGATAATTTGAAAAAAGAAGGGACAAAAGAATTTGAAATTGGAGAAGATTATATTTTAAGAAAAGAATATGATAAAATTGAAATATTAAAGAAAGAAAAGAAAAAAATAAACTTTGAAAATGAAATAGTTAAAATAAATACATTGAAAAAATGGAATTCATTTGAAATAGGGATTTTTGATGATAGAGTGAAAAATTTAATAAATATACATGAAAAATTTAAAAATGATTTTAAAATGAAATTTTATAGAATTAATATAAATGAAAAAATTGGAGAAATAGATATTCGTTCAAGAAATAATGGAGATAGAATAAAATTAAAAAATATAGGTTATAAAAAAATAAAAAAAATATTAATAGACAAAAAAATTTCTAAATTAGAAAGAGATAGAATACCGTTAATTTTACATAAAAAGGAGATATTAGCAATAGGGAATATTTCAATTTCGGAACATTTAGAAAAAATTAATATTGAAGAAATTAGAGAAAATATGATAATATTATGTATTAAAGAAATATAGGGAGGATAAATGGATAACGATAAAAATAAAAATGATATAAGAAAAAGATTGGAAGAATTAAAGAAAGAAAAGAGAAATAGAAATCCAAGAAATAATAAAAATCCTTTTTTCAATTCAGGTAATATCTTTTTAGTAATAATTTTATTGACATTTAGTTTTATTTTTTCAGGAAATATACAAAATTATTTTCAAGAGAAAAAAGAAATTACTTATTCGCAATTTATAGATAAAATTAATAGTGGTGATTTTAAAGAAATTACAGAAAAAGATAATGAAATTACATCAAAAATAAAGGAAAAAGATAAAGAAGTTATTTATTCAACTAGAAAGATAACAGATAGAATAGGTGATGATAAACAAGTATTAGATGCAATTAACAAATCTAATACTACACTAGTTGTAGCAAAACCATCGGGATCATCAACATTTTTCTATATTTTACTAAATATATTGCCGATTATAATTTCTGTTGCATTCTTTATTTTCATATTTAGACGAATGAATGGAAATGGAGGTTCTGGTGGACCTGGTGGAGTGTTCGGCTTTGGAAAAACGAGAGCAGATAAGTTGGAGAAAAAACCAGATGTCAAATTTGAAGATGTTGCAGGAGTTGACGGAGCAAAAGAAGAATTAAGAGAAATAGTAGACTTTTTAAAAGATGCAGAGAAATATACGAAAGCGGGAGCAAGAGTTCCAAAAGGGGTGTTACTTTTAGGAGAACCGGGGACAGGTAAAACTTTACTTGCTAAGGCTGTAGCTGGAGAGTCTGGAGCTTCATTTTATAGTTTATCGGGTTCAGAATTTGTAGAAATGTTTGTTGGAGTTGGAGCTTCAAGAGTTAGAGATTTATTTGAAAAAGCTAAAGCAAATTCTCCATCAATTATTTTCATAGATGAGATTGATGCAATAGGAAGAAAAAGAAGTACTGATAGAAATGGTGGTGGAAATGATGAGAGAGAACAAACACTTAACCAATTATTAGTAGAAATGGATGGATTTGAGACAGATACAAAAGTTATAGTTATTGCAGCTACAAATAGAGATGATATATTAGATGCAGCATTGTTAAGAGCTGGAAGATTTGACAGGAGAGTAACTGTTGATGCACCGGATGTTCAAGGAAGAATAGCGATCTTAAAAGTACATTCAAAAGGTAAAAAATTAGCTGAAGATGTTAAACTTGAAGATATTGCGAAAATAACACCAGGATTTGTAGGAGCAGATTTAGCAAATTTATTAAATGAAGCAGCAATTTTAGCGGCAAGAAGAAACTCAGATACGATTATTATGGAAGATCTTGATGAAGCGGTTGATAAAATTGGAATGGGACTAGGACAAAAAGGTAAAATAATAAAACCGGAAGAGAAAAAATTATTGGCATATCATGAAGCGGGACACGCAGTAATGACTGAAATAACTGAAGGAGCAGATCCAGTACATAAAGTTACAATTATTCCAAGAGGTGATGCTGGAGGGTATATGATGCCACTTCCTGATGAGAAATTGGTTACAACTCGTAAAGAATTACTTGCAGAAATAAAAGTATTATTCGCAGGAAGAGCAGCAGAAGAAATAGCTTTAGAGGATATAAGTACTGGAGCTTCAAATGATATTCAAAGAGCAACAAGGATAGCAAAAATATTTGTAGAAAGAGTAGGAATGAGTGAAAACTTAGGGCCTGTTGATTATGATAATAAGGAAGAATATTCGTTTATTTCAAGTAGAAGTGATGAAACAACAAGAGAGATTGATTTAGAAGTAAGAAAAATTTTGAAAGAGAAATATGCTGAAACGATAAAAACTTTAACTGAAAATAGAACTATTTTAGATAATGTAGCACAATTATTATTGAAAAAAGAAACGATTACTGGAGATGAAGTAAGAGAAATTATAAAAGGGAAAACAGCAGAGGAAATTTTAAATCCAAATCAAATGAATGAAGTTTTATAAAAAGAAAAGAAGAAAGTGGTGAGAAATATACAACAGCTGGATTTGATAGAAAGAAGACAATGTATTTAGAATTACTTAAGCAATTAGATTTGAAGATCAATTTAAAAGGAAATCCAGGACAGATTAAAACTGTAAATACACAAAAATTAGGAAAAGAAACTTTAAATGAAA
>CALHVR010000077.1 GCA_938037005.1 uncultured Leptotrichiaceae bacterium
GGAGCAGCTTTCTTGAAGAGCTCCTTGCTGAGTTGAGAATCCTTCAACTCCTCCCCCACTTTCTCCATGTGGTAGAGCAAATCCTTTTTCACTTTCTTTGCTTCCATACAATACTTCTATGAGATTACGGGGGCAAAGATAGAAGCAGGGTGTGCCGACGAGAGGCACACCCTTGAAAAATGTTGGAGAAAAATTAAAATTTAAAAATAAACTTGACAAATTGTAAAAACGAGGTAGAATGTAACATGAAGCTAGGTGTTGTAAAAAAACTTAATAAGGAAATCGGTTAGAATCCGGTACAGCCCCCACTACTGTGAAATGGACGAAAATATAAACCATTGAAATTTAAAAAATTTTGAGAAGGATATGAGTAGGATGAAGTTAGTCAGGAGACTTGCCTAGAAGAATTTATATATAGTGTTTTGGGAAGGGAAATAAACTATATCAAAATATTATAAATTTTTAATATATTCCCAGTATATTAATAATATTTTGATAGTTTAGATTAGGCTTCTTTTTATTTTAAAATATTATAGAAAATTAGGAGGAAACGATTATGGCAACATTAAATGCGTTAGGAATGATTGAAACTAAAGGATTAGTAGCAGCAATTGAAGCAGCAGATGCTATGGTTAAAGCAGCAAATGTAACATTAGTAGGAAAAGAACACGTAGGTGGAGGATTAGTAACAGTACTTGTAAGAGGAGACGTTGGAGCAGTTAAAGCGGCAACTGATGCAGGAGCAGCAGCAGCAGAAAGAGTAGGAGAATTAGTTTCAATACATGTAATTCCTAGACCTCATAACGAAATTGAAGGAATTTTACCTAAATAAGCAAATTAAATAGAAAGGGATTTGTTATATGGAAGAAAAAAAACAAAGAGTGATACAGGAATATGTCCCTGGTAGGCAACTTACATTAGCACATATAATTGCAAATCCTCAAAAAGATTTAGCAAAAAAGATAGGACTTTCAAATAATGAAGTAAATGCAATAGGAATTTTAACTATTACCCCTGGAGAGGCTGCAATTATAGCAGCCGATTTAGCTACTAAGAGTGCCAATATTGAAATTGGATTTGTAGATAGATTTAGTGGGTCTGTTGTAATAAATGGTGATGTGTCAAGTATAGAAGCAGCTGTAACAGATATAATGGAATATTTTAAAAATACACTAAGATTTAGCGTAACAGAAATTACAAGGTCGTAGTTATGAAAAAAATATTGTTAGTTGGAAAATCGGGTTGTGGAAAGACAACGCTGACACAAAGAATAAATGGAGAAAAGATAGAGTATAAAAAGACTCAAATGGTAACACATTCAAAAGATATAATGGATAGTCCAGGAGAGTATTTGGAAAATAGAAGTATGTACAATGCGTTGATAATCACATCTTATGACTGTGATGTTATAGGAATGATGCTTGCAAGCAATGACGAAGATAGTATGTTTCCCCCAAGTTTTTCTTCAGCATTTACAAAACCTGTAATAGGAATTATATCTAAGTCTGAATTAGGTGGGGATATTGAAAGAGGGAAAGAAACATTAATTAATGCAGGAGCAGAAAGAGTATTTGTAATAAGTTCGTATGAGAATACGGGAATTGATGAACTAATACAATATTTAAATGAAGAATCTCAAAATTAGAGGTGAGAAGTATAATATGGAATCATATGGTTACATAGAAACTTATGGATATGTCGCTTCTGTAGCAGCAGCAGATGCTGCGCTTAAAGCAGCAGATGTTAAATTGACAAACCTTTATTTAACAAAGGCTGCAATTTTAACAGTTGAAGTCTGTGGAGATGTAGCAGCAGTAAGAGCAGCTGTAGATGCGGGAGTTGCTGAAGCTCAAAGATTAGGTAAATTACTTGGAAGTAATGTAATCGCTAGAGTTGATGAAGAGACTGCGAAAATCTTGGTTGGTGGAATACAAGAAACTCAACAAAAAGAAAAAAAAGAGGAAGCTAAACAAGAAGAAGCTTCGATTGAAAGTGTAAAAGAAGTTGTAGTTGAGGAAGTTTTGGAAGAATTACAAGAACAAGAAAAAGTAGAATCAAAAGTTAGTGAAGCTGTAAGTGAAGAACAAGTGATTGAAACTGAAAAAAATACAGAAGTAGATGAAATAAGTGAAGAACAAGTAGAAAATAACTTAGAAAAATTGAGAAGAAAATATCGTAAGATGAGAGTTATTGAATTAAAACAAAAAGTAAATAATTTAAAATTAGATTATAGCTGGAATCAAATTAAAGCTATGACAAGAGAAGAATTAATAGAAATATTACTTAATAATAAATAGTTTTGAATGGAGGAAACGAATATGGCAACATTAAATGCGTTAGGAATGATTGAAACTAAAGGATTAGTAGGAGCAATAGAAGCAGCAGATGCTATGGTTAAAGCAGCAAATGTAACATTAGTAGGAAAAGAACACGTAGGTGGAGGACTAGTAACAGTACTTGTAAGAGGAGACGTTGGAGCAGTTAAAGCAGCAACTGATGCAGGAGCAGCAGCAGCTGAAAGAGTAGGGGAATTAGTTTCAGTACATGTAATTCCTAGACCTCATAACGAAATTGAAGGGATTTTACCTAAAGTAGCGGAAGTAGAATAATAAATTATAGATGAAAGGAAATGACGGTATGGATAGAGATTTACAGTCAATTCAAGAAGTAAGAGACTTATTAAAAAGTGCTAGCGCCGCTCATGAAATATACAAAAATTTCTCACAAGAACAAATAGATACAGTAATAAAAGAAATTAGTTTAGAAGCTCAAAAACATGAAGTAGAACTAGCAAGACTTGCTAACGAAGAAACAGGATTTGGTCGTTGGGAAGATAAAGTATTAAAAAATAGATTAGCAGCTGTTGGTGTTTATGAATCAATCAAAGACGTTAAAACAGTTGGAATATTATGTGAAGATAAAGAAGCAGGATTAATGGAAATAGGAGTTCCAATGGGGATAATTGCAGCTTTAATTCCATCAACAAACCCTACTTCAACTGTAATATATAAAGTTTTAATTTCTTTAAAAGCAGGGAATGCAGTTGTTATAAGCCCACATCCAAATGCTAAAGAAAGTATAATTAAAACAGCAAATTATTTAATAAATGCAGCAGAAAGAGCAGGAGCACCAAAAGGATTAATTGGTGTAATTACAACTCCATCATTACAAGCGACAAATGAATTGATGAAACATAAATTAACTTCGTTGATTTTAGCAACAGGTGGAGAAGCTATGGTTCATGCAGCTTATAGCTCTGGAACTCCAGCTATTGGAGTTGGACCAGGAAATGGACCATCATTTATTGAAAGAAGTGCTGATATTAAATTAGCGGTTAAAAGAATTTTAGATAGTAAAACATTTGATAATGGAGTAATTTGTGCTTCAGAACAATCAATTGTAACAGAAGCAATTATTAAAGATGATGTTATTACTGAATTGAAAAAACAAGGAGCATATTTCTTAAATAAAGATGAAAGAAATAAAGTTGCAGCGATTTTAATGAGAGCAAATAATACGATGAATCCTAAAATTGTAGGAAGAAGTGCATTATATATAGCTTCAATGGCTGGAATTACAGTTCCTACAGAAACAAGAGTGTTAGTTTCTGAAGAAACAGAAGTTGGTAAATTTAATCCATTCTCAAGAGAAAAATTGTGTCCAGTATTAGGATTCTATGTTGAAGATACTTGGGAAAAAGCATGTGAAAGATGTATTGAAATATTGAAAAACGAAGGAATTGGGCATACAATGTCAATGCACTCAAATAATGTACATGTTATAAGAGAGTTTTCATTGAAAAAACCAATTTCAAGATTAATAATAAATACACCAGCAGCATTAGGTGGAGTTGGAGCAACTACTAATTTACCACCAGCATTTACATTAGGTTGTGGAACAGTAGGAGGAAGCTCTACTTCAGACAGTATTGGACCATTAAATCTAATTAATAAAAGAAGAATTGCTTATGGTTCAAAAGAATTGGATGATATAAAAGATCCAAGTTTAGAAACCAACATCAAATTATGCTTCAATTGATAAAGGAAGTGACGATAAAGTTACGTCAACTAATGATGTTGAAGCAATAATAAGAAAAGTTTTGGGAGAATTATACAATAAATAATATAGATAGGGTGTGAATTAAGATGCCTGTAATAACAGAAGAAAAGTTAAGAAAACTTGAGAAAGAAGATAAGCTTTCTACACTTACGGTTACAACTAAAGATATTCTCACACCATCTGCTAAAGAATTTTTAAATCAAAAAGGTATTGTTATAAGAGATAATGAAGTAGCCAAAAACACAAAAGTAAAAAAAGAGAGTGTTGAAGCTACTTCTACTCCAAAACAAGAGGTAGAAAAAAAAGAAAAACCTAAAAGACAATACTATGATTATATAACTGGTGGAGTTTATGAAAAAAAACCAGAATATATGACACAAATATTTGGAGATCATTTAGTAGTTAAAAATCATAAAAGAATAGTTTTAAGAGGTAAATTCGATAGCCTTCAAGCTGAAATTATAAGATATTGGAAAAAATATAAAAAAAATAAAAAATTAGAAGCAGACTTTGCACAAGCATATAGATTTGTAAGAGATTTATTTATAAGTGAAATGGTTGACTCTGAATTTGTAGACAGAGATGTGTTAGGATATGATATTGACACATTGAAAGAAATAACACATAATACACATAAATATTATAAAACAGGACATTTGTTTGAAATAAATGTAGATTATGATGAAACTGTTATTGATATAAATTGTTTAAGAGCGATGTCAAGACAAATAGAGGTTGCAGCAGTTGATGCATTTTATAAAGATGGAAAAACTGAAAGAGTTGATATGTTAAAAGCTTTAAATAGATTAAGTAGTATATTCTATTTGATGATGTTAAAAGCCAATAATGGAGACTATAAATAGATAGGAGAAATTATGGAGAAAACAGAAGTAGAAAAAATTGTGCGTGAATTACTTGGTGAATTAACTAAGGAATCAAAAAAAGAAAGCCAAGAATTTTTAGTTGAAGCATCAGGAAGACACGTACATTTATCTCAAGAACATGTAGAAGCACTTTTTGGAAAAGGTTATCAATTAACTCCAGCTAAAGAATTATCACAACCGGGACAATATGCTGCAAAAGAAAGAATTAGAGTAATAGGACCAAAAGGAGAGTTTTCAAATGTGGTTATTTTAGGACCATGTAGAAATTTCTCACAAGTAGAATTATCTATGACAGATTGTAGAGATATTGGAATAAAAGGTGTGTTAAGAGAAAGTGGTAAAATATCAGGAACACCAGGAATTTTATTAGGTGTTGGGGATACGTATTTAAGACTTGAAGAAGGAGCGATTGTAGCTAAAAGACATATTCATATGACTCCAGAAGATGCTAAAAACTTTAATGTTAAAGATGGTGAAATCGTAAAAGTTAGAGTAAATGGAGAAAGACCCTTAATATTTGATGATGTATTGATAAGAGTAAAAGATACTTTTAAATTAGCTATGCATATTGATTATGATGAAGCTAATGCTTCAGGGTACAAAACTGGTTCAGCAGGAATAATTATAAAAGATTAGGGGAATTCTGATGGATAATGAAGTTTTAATAGAATCTATCTTAAAAAAAGTAATTGAAGAATTGAAAAAAATAGAAGAAGTTGAAATGACAAAGAGTAATAATGATGAAAAAATTATAAATTTTTTAGGTGATGATACTTTATTAAAGGATGAATTGTCTAAAAAAGTGAAAATACAAGATAATTTAAATTTAAGAAATAAATGGTCAGATATTTCAGATGATTCTAATAGTAAAAAAGTAATAATTTCGACATTATGTATAGATGGATTAATAAGTATAGCACAAGGAAAAAGAAATTTTGTAATTGACACATTATTGAATAATGGTCAAGTATATGTGGTTGAAGAAGGAATAATTTATAAACAATATACAACACCAAAAATGTTGTTAAAAACTTACGATGAATATTTGGAAAAAATAAAAAGTTATGGTATTAAGATTATTAAAAGAGATGAAATCTTATCACTTTTTGAAAAAAAAGAAGGAATATCAATTCACGGTATTATAACTGAAAGTAAGTTAAGAAAACTTGATTTAAGAAATAAAAGAATAATTTTAAATAGTAATAATAAAATTACTTCATTAGCACAAGATTATATAAAACAAAATAATATAGAAGTACAAAGCGAAAGAGGATAATAAAATGCTAATAGGAAAAGTTGTTGATAATGTATGGGCAACGAGAAAAGATGAAAAATTAGTCGGTTTAAAGCTAATGGTTGTAGAATTAGAAGGAAATGGTGATAAAGGAAGAAGCATTGTTGCAGCAGATTATATTGGAGCAGGAATAGGTGACAGAGTAATTATTGTAACAGGAAGTTCAGCTAGACACATTTTTGATAGAGAAAGACCAGTAGATTCTACAATAGTTGGAATAATTGATAGTTTGGAATCTGAGGATAAGGAGTAAAAAAATGAGTAAAAAATTGATAACAGTAAAAAATTATCAAGAATTTGTATGCGGTAATCAATTATTTATAACTAAAGATATGATTGTTACTCCAGGAGCAAAAGATGAATTAAGAAAAAACGCAGTCGAAATAGTTTATGCAAGTTGTGAATGTGAAGTAAAAAAAGCTAAAGAGGATTCAAAAAATAATGCTTCAGTAGATGAAACAATTGTACAAATATTAGTTAAAGATTTTAAAATTACTGACGAAGAAATAATAGCTGGAATAGTTAAGAGAGTGAGAAAGTTATTATAGGAGAGTGAAAATATGGGAATGTTTCAAATTAAGCCAGATATTTACTATGGTTCAAATTCTCTTGATATTTTGAGAACTTTAGATATAAAAAAAGTATTTTTAGTAACTGATGAAAACATGGTTAAACTGAAAGTATCTGACAAAATAACAAATATATTAAAAGCAAGAGGTGTAGAATATAAAATATATTCAGATGTACATCCAGATCCAACAGATAAAGAAATAGTTTCAGGAATGTTAGAATTAATACCTTATGATCCTGATTGTATTATAGCTTTAGGTGGGGGATCACCAATAGATGCTAGTAAAGGAATGTTGTACTTTACAAACAAAATAAAAAGAGCATTGGGTGTAAATTGTAAACCCAAATTTATAGCAGTTCCAACAACAAGTGGGACAGGATCTGAAGTAACTTCATATTCAGTAGTTACAAGTGAAGGAAAAAAAATACCTTTAAGTGATTCTGAAATGTTACCAGATATAGCAATATTAAATCCAGAATTTATAAAAACATTACCGCCTTCAATTATAGCGGATACAGGAATGGATGTTTTAACTCATGCTATTGAAGCGTATGTATCTAAAAATAAAAATTTATTTACAGATACTTTAGCAATAGGTGCTATAAAAACCGTATTTGAGGATTTAGTTAATAATTATAATGATCCAACATTGGAAAAAGAAAGAATTAATATGCAAATAGCTTCATGCATGGCAGGAGTAGCATTTAGTAATGCTGCTTTAGGGATTAATCATAGTGTAGCACATACGTTAGGAGCTAAATTCCATAAAGCACACGGGAAGTTAAATGCATTAATAATGCCAAAAATTATTAAATTTAATGCACAAAATAAAGAAGCAGCTAAATTGTATTCTGAAATTTCAAAAGCATTAGGATTTACACCAAAATCAGATGATGAAGGTGTGGAATATTTAATAAAATCAATAGAACTTAGAAGTTCAAAAATGGGAATACCTACAAGATTGAGAGACTTAGGAATAAATGAAGGAGAATTTAATTCAAGTATAGAAGCGATGTTAGATTCAATAGACAATGATATGTGTACAGCGGGAAATCCAAGAAGATTTAGTAGAGTAGAAATGAAAGAATTATTATTAAGTTTATATTAATTAATAAATACAAAAAGTAAAAAAACAACCTACTTTGCATTTCTTAAAGTATATAATATTTATTATATAGAAGATACAAAGTAGGTTTTATATTTCAAATATTGTTTATATAGCAAGAAGGAGAGGTGTTTATGACAGAATCAATAATTAGTGTCGGGATAGACATAGGGACGTCAACAACTCAACTGATATTTAGTAAAATTTATATTGAAAATAGAGGATCTGCATTTAGCGTTCCACAAATAAAAATTGTAGGGAAAGAAGTTATATATCGTAGTGAAATATATGTAACTCCTTTAGAAACTGAAACAAAGATAGATGCTAAGAAAGTAAAACAACTAATTGAAAATGAATACGTAAAAGCAAAGATAAAATATGATGATGTTTCAACAGGAGCTGTAATTATAACTGGGGACACTGCCAGAAAAGAAAATGCCAAAGAGGTATTAGAATCTCTAAGTGGGATGGCTGGAGATTTTGTAGTAGCTACTGCAGGACCTGATTTAGAAAGTATCATAGCTGGGAAAGGATCGGGAGCTTATACATATTCAGAAGATAATAATACAAGTATTGTAAATTTTGATATTGGTGGAGGAACTACAAATATTGTCATATTTAATAGAGGAGAAGTAGAAGACACTACCTGCTTGGATATAGGTGGAAGACTTATAAAATTTGATGAATATGGAAAAATTTATTATATCTTCAAAAAAATGTTTGATATAGCAGAAGATGTAGGTGTAAAATTACAACTTGGAGAAAGATTAACGGAGAATGATGCAAGAAAAATTTGTAAAAGAATGGGACAGTTAATTTTTGAGAGTGTAGATATAATACCTAGAACAGAACTGTATAAAAAAATTGTTACAGATCAAGATTTTAGAAAAGATAGAATAAAAATAGTAAGTTATTCATTTACAGGAGGAGTAGCTGACTATGTTTACGGGAAAACAAATCAAAATTTATTTGCATATGATGATATAGGAATAATTTTAGGAGAAGAGATTTTAAAATTAATAAAAGAATATGATATAAATATGATTAAGTTGAATGAAACTATAGGAGCAACAGTTGTTGGAGCTGGAAGTCATACAACTGAAATAAGTGGAAGTACAATAACATATTCTGAAAATATATTCCCAATAAAAAATATTCCAGTTTTAAAATTAAGCGAAAATGATGAATCGAAATCATTTAATGAAATTGAAAAAATATTGGAAAGTAAATTAGATTGGTTTAATTCTGAAAATGTAAGTGATAAACAAAATGTAGCACTAGCTTTAAAGGGGAAACATAATATGGATTATTCAGATATTGTCAAATTATCAAAAATAATTTGCAATGTTGCAGTAAAAAAACTTAATAGAGATAATCCAATAATAGTAATTGTTGAAAATGATATGGCTAAGGTTTTAGGACAATGTATGAAATTAGAACTCCAAGGGCAAGATTTAATTTGTATTGATAAAGTAAAAGTTAGAGATGGAGATTATATAGATATAGGGGCTCCGCTTGGAATGGGGAATGTTTTACCTGTAGTTGTAAAAACATTAGTATTCAGTTACTAAATAAAATTGAAAGTAAAAATAGTTATACATAAAAATAAAATATAAAATTGTAACAAAAAAAGATTAGTGATAAATCTTTAAGAGAGGTGACATATAATATGATATTAAAAACAAAATTATTTGGTCGTGTTTACGAATTTAAATCTTTAAAAGAAGTACTTGCAAAAGCTAATGAATTTAGATCAGGAGATGAATTAGCGGGAGTTAGTGCATTAACAGCAGAAGAAAGAGTTGCAGCAAAAGCGGTATTAGCAGAAGTAAAATTATCAGATTTAAGAAATAATCCAGTTGTTCCTTATGAAGAAGATGAAGTTACTAGAATTATTCAAGATGATGTAAACGAAAAAATTTATGAAGAAATAAAAAACTGGACAGTTAGTGAATTAAGAGAATGGATATTAGATTTAAAAACTGACGGTGCAATGATTCATAGAATAAGTAAAGGATTAACAAGTGAAATGGTAGCGGCAGTTGCTAAATTAATGGGGAATATGGATTTAGTAGCAGCAGCAAGCAAAATAAGAATTAAAAAATTCTGTAATACAGAAATAGGTGGAGATAATATTTTAGCAGTAAGACTACAACCTAACCATACAACAGATGATCCAGATGGAATTATGCTTTCAACTTATGAAGGATTGGCGTATGGAATGGGAGATGCATTAATTGGATTAAATCCAGTTGATGATAGTGTTGATAGCGTTAAAAGAGTATTGGAAAGATTCCACGAAATTAAAACAAAATGGGAAATTCCTACACAAATTTGCGTGTTAGCACATGTTACAACACAAATGGAAGCTGTAAGAAAAGGAGCACCAACTGATTTAATTTTCCAAAGTATAGCTGGAACACAAAAAGGGAATGAAGCATTTGGAATTGATGGTGCAATGATTGAAGAAGCAAGACAATTAGCTTTAAAACATGGAACTGCAACAGGACCAAATGTAATGTACTTTGAAACAGGGCAAGGATCTGAATTATCATCAGAAGCTCACCATGGAGCAGACCAAGTAACATTAGAAGCAAGATGTTACGGATTTGCTAAAAGATTTGATCCATTCATAGTAAATACAGTAGTTGGATTTATTGGACCAGAATATTTATATAATAGTAAACAAGTAATTAGAGCAGGGTTAGAAGACCACTTTATGGGTAAATTAACAGGAATTTCAATGGGAGTAGATGCATGTTACACTAACCACATGAAAGCAGATCAAAATGATATTGAAAACTTAGAAATGTTATTGACTGTAGCAGGAGTAAATTACTTTATGGGTATTCCAGCTGGAGACGATATAATGTTGAACTATCAAACTTCTCCATATCACGATAATGCAACATTGAGAAATGTATGTAATAAAAGACCTATTAAACCGTTTGAAGAATGGTTAGAAAAAATGGGAATTATGAAAGATGGAAGACTTACAGAAAGAGCAGGAGATGCTTCAATTTTCTTAAAATAGTAGGAGGAAGATGAGATGTTAACAGAAAAAGATTTAAAAGATGTAATCGCAAAAGTATTAGGTGAAATGGGAAATGAAAATTCAAATAGTTCAGAAATAATTTCTAAAGTTGTAGAAGAAGTTTCTTCAGGAGTTGAAGAAGGAGAATTAAAAGATATTGGAGCTATAAATATTAAAGATCAAATGTTAGTTAATAATCCAGAAAATGTTGAAGAATATATGAAATTAAAACAAAGAACTTCAGCAAGATTAGGAATAGGAAGAGCAGGGACAAGATTTAAAACAGATGTATTGTTAAGATTTAGAGCTGACCATGCTGCTGCACAAGATGCAGTATTTAATGATGTTCCAGAATCATTGCTAGAAGAAGTTGGATTGTTTGAAGTTTTATCAGAATGTGAAAGTAGAGATCAATATGTAACAAGACCAGATTTAGGTAGAAAAATTGGAGCTGAAGGAATTAAAGTGATAAATGAAAAATGCAAAAAAAATCCAACAGTTCAAATAGTAGTAGCTGATGGACTAAGTTCAACAGCTATTGAAGCAAATATTAAAAATATTTTACCGGCAATTGAAAATGGATTAAAAGGATATGGAATAGAATATGGAACAACTTTCTTTGTAAAATATGGAAGAGTTGGTTCAGGAGATCATGTTGGAGAATTAGTAAATGCTGATGTTGTTTGTATTTTAATAGGTGAAAGACCAGGATTGACAACAGCAGAAAGTATGAGTGCTTACATTACTTATAAAGCAAGAGTAGGAATTGCAGAAGCTAAAAGAACGGTAGTTTCAAATATTCATAGAGATGGAACACCAGCAGCTGAAGCAGGAGCACATATTGCAACTTTAATTAAAAAAATATTAGATGCGAAAGCTTCAGGACAAGATTTAAAATTATAATTAATAATATATTTTCATAGGAGGAAAAAAGATGAAAGGTGATAAATTAAAAGTAAATGTTTTAGCAACAAGAATTATTCCTAATGTTGATGCAGGAATGGTAAAAGAATTAAATTTGCCAGAAGATCATAGAAGTGTGGCAATTTTAACAGCTGATTGTGATGATGTTACTTATACTGCATTAGATGAAGCAACAAAAAAAGCAGCAGTAAAAGTTGTTTATGCGAAATCATTTTATGGAGGAGCAGCTAATGCAAATACAAAATTAGCAGGAGAAGTAATAGGTATCTTGTCAGGACCAAATCCGGCTGAAGTTAGAAGTGGATTAGATGCAGCAGTTGATTTTATAGAAAATGGAGCTACATTTATAAGTGCAAATGATGATGATAGTATTGCGTATTATGCACATTGTATTTCAAGAACAGGAAGTTATTTATCAGAAACAGCGGGAATTGCAGAAGGTGAAGCATTAGCATATTTAATTGCACCTCCTTTAGAAGCAATGTATGCTTTAGATATAGCATTGAAAGCAGCTAATGTAAACTTAGTAGCATTCTTTGGACCACCTTCAGAAACAAACTTTGGTGGAGGACTTTTAACTGGAAGTCAATCAGCATGTCAATCAGCATGTGAAGCATTTGCAGCAGCTGTTAAATCAGTGGCAGATAAACCGATAGATTAATTTAGGAGATAACAGAATGGGAATAGATAAAATAATTATAATAATAATGACTATATTTATGGTAGTTGGTGGAGTAGATAAAATTATAGGAAATAAATTTGGATATGGAGAAAAATTTGAAGAAGGAATTATGGCAATGGGTGCTTTAGCCGTTGCGATGGTAGGAATAATTTCATTAGCCCCAGTTTTAGGAAATATTTTAACTCCAATAGTAGCGCCTATTTATTCAGCTTTAGGAGCAGATCCAGCGATGTTTGCAACAACATTATTAGCAAATGATATGGGAGGAGCACCATTAGCATTGTCAATGGCAAAAGATGCACAAGCTGGGTTGTTTGCAGCGTTTATATTAGGAGCTATGATGGGACCAACAATAGTATTTACAATTCCTGTAGCCTTAGGAATAATTGAAGAAAAAGATAAACCATTTTTAGCAAAAGGAATTTTATCTGGAATAGTTACAATACCAATAGGATGTTTTGTTGGAGGATTAGTAGCAGGATTCCCAGTAGGATTAATTTTAGCAAACTTAGTACCAATAATAATAGTTGCAGCTTTAATTGTTTTAGGATTAATATTTATACCAGAAAAAATGACAAAAGGATTTGCAGTATTTGGTCAAGCAGTAGTAATAATTATAACAATCGGATTAATTGCTGCAATAGTTGAAGCATTAACAGGATTTGTTGTAATACCTGGAATGACACCGATTACAGATGGATTAGTAACAGTAGGAGCAATTGCAATTGTATTAGCAGGAGCATATCCGTTAGTTCATTTCATTACACAAGTATTTGGTAAACCATTAGAAGTATTAGGAAAAAGTTTAGGAATGAATGAAGCTGGAGCAGCTGGATTAGTTGCGACATTAGCAAATAACATTCCAATGTTCGGAATCTTAAAAGATATGGATGAAAATGGTAAAGTTATGAATATTGCGTTTGTAGTAAGTGCCGCTTTCGTGTTTGGAGATCACTTAGGATTCACTGCTGGATTTGATGGTGGAAAATACACTCAAATGATTTTCCCTATGATAGTAGGAAAATTAGTAGCCGGTGTAACAGCTATTTTTGTAGCAAAAATATTATTCTGCAAAAAAACATCTAAGTAATATTAATATAAAAATAAATTTAGTTTAAAATAAAAAGACTAATTATTTTGTTAATTAAAAAAGAGAAGAATAATAGAAGTTCATATTATTAGGAGGAAAATGAAATGGATTTAAAAAATATAGATAGAGAAACTTTAGAAAAAATATTGAAAAAAGTTGTAGCTGAAGAGTTAAGTAAAAAAGTGTCTACATTTGAAAAATATATTGATAAAAGTGGTGTTGGAGTGATTAAAACTTCAACTGTTAAACCTGAACCTTTTGATACTGGAAAACCAGGTGATAAAGTATTTTTAACAGATGTTTTATCATTAGATGAAAGTGAAAGATTAGGATGTGGAATCATGGAAATGGAAGAAACTACATTTGATTGGACTTTAAATTATGATGAAATTGATTATGTTATTGATGGAACACTTGAAATAGTGGTAGATGGAAAAACTGTAACTGGAAATAGAGGAGATATTTTATTTATTCCTAAAGGATCAAAAATAAAATTCTCTGCACCAAATTTTGCTAGATTTATGTATGTAGTTTATCCTGCAAATTGGAATGAACAAGCATAAATAGATTAGTCATTGATATACCCTCAAAAATTTATATAAATACAAAAAAAGGATATACTAATTTAAGTATATCCATTTTTATTAAAATTATAAGTTATATTCAAACAATAAAAAATAAAATTCTTATTTACTTTAAATTATTTGTATCTTCTCCAAATTTGAGTTTTACCTATTACTTTTAATCCAGCTAAATGTCCTCTAACTTTTAAAGAACCATCTGATTGTAATTCCATGAAACAAGCATAAGATTTTCCTGTAGAAGGATCATAAATTTTACCATTTTCATATTTTTTTGTTTTTTCATTATATGTAAAATCACTGACAAAGTCGATTCCTTCTAAAGTACGATTTCTTTTTGAAGCATCAGGATTTTTATGATCTTTTCTTAGTTCTCCTTTATCATCAAATCTCTGCTCTAATTGATGAATTTTACCATAAACTTTATTACCTTTTTCATAAATATCTACGATAATTCTGTTTCCATTACTTCCTCTTTCTGTAATCCATCTTCCATAGGCATCATTTTTAGATGCAAAAATAGATAAAGGAAAGATTAAAACAAATAAAAATAAACTTAATAATTTTTTCATTTTCATACCTCACACATGTTATTTATAAATTATAATATCAAAAAATTAGAGAAAAGTCAAATTAAAAGTAAATTTAAAATAAAAAATTTGAAAGAATAAAAAATTATTAAGAAGAAAAAGTATAAACTATTATTATAAAAAAATAGAAAAATTTGATATAATAAGAAATAAAAAAATTAGAGAGGAAAATAAAATGAAAAAAATAGAAAAAACTATAGCAAACAAGAAAAATATAATATTTTTAAATGAAGAAACAGAATATATTTTGATACAGCCAGTAGATGAAAATGATATAAAGAAAATAGATGATGAAATGAAATATATTCTAGAAAATACAGATAAAGATATTAGTTTATTTGCATTTGAAGTAAAAGACTGGAATACAGAGCTTACTCCGTGGGAAATGCCTTTAATTTTTGGTAAAGGTAATTTTGGTGAAGGAGCTTTAAAAACTTTAAATTGGATAAAAGAAGATTTAATTCCTGCAATAGAAAAAGAATTTTTTAAAAGCAAAGATAAAAAAATAAAATACATATTAGGAGGATATTCATTAGCAGGATTATTTTCATTATGGACGAGTTATCAAAAAAATGATTTTATAGCAATAAATGCCTCTTCTCCTTCAGTGTGGTACAAAGATTGGATTCCGTATATATCTAAAAATAATCCTATTTCAAATATTGTTTATTTGAGTTTAGGAAATAAAGAGGAAAAAACTAAAAATCAAATAATATCTAAAGTTAAAGAAAATATTGAAATACAATTTGAAAACTTAAAAACACATGAAAATATAAAAAATGTTGTTTTAGAATGGAATGAAGGAAATCATTTTAACGATAGTGAAATTAGAGTAGGAAAAGGTTTTATTTGGTGTTTGAAAAATATTTAAGAATTATATATAAAAATGTTGACAATAAAAAATAAATTTGATACAAGAAATTCGATAATTGAAATTGAATTGGTTAAAAAATAGAGAACTTTGTCAATAAGCTCTCTATTTTAATTTTATATAAGTAAACTGTAAAGAAAAGTTTTATTTTTTTAAATAATTTTTTTCTAAATTTAATAGAAATTCTTTTATTTCAATACCACCGTTATAGCCAACCATTTTTTTGTTAAATCCAATAACACGATGACAAGGAATAAAAATAGGAAGAGGATTTTTATTGTTTGCCATACCAACAGCACGATAAGCATTTGGATTTTGAATAAAAATAGCGATTTCTTTATAAGTTTTGGTGTTGCCATATTGAATTTGAGCTAGTGCATCCCAAACTTTATTTTGAAAATCAGTTCCAGTTTTTGCAAATGGTAAGTCAAAATATTTTCTTTTTCCATTAAAATATTCGTAAAGTTGTAACCAAGCCTCTTTAATTAATTTTGTTTCAATTTCTAAATATTTATTGCTATTTTTAATTTCTTCAATTTCATAATGAAAAAATAAATCTGTGATTTTATTGTTGTATTCAGCAATTCCTATTGTTTGAAGGAGAGGAAGCTCAGTGTCATAAAAATAAACTTTTTTAATCATATTAACTCC
>CALHVR010000078.1 GCA_938037005.1 uncultured Leptotrichiaceae bacterium
TATTGTCCTTGCCTACCTTTTCAATAGACAAATAGCATTCTAACATATCTCTTTTTCTTTGTCAACTACTTTTTTTGCTTTTTTTTAGATTTTTTTATTTTTATAGAGAATTTTCTGCCTCTTCTAAACTCTCAAAGCCTTTTTCTATAACGATATTTTGTATATTTTCAAGAGCCAAATTTTTTTTCTCATCTAAACATTTTTGTATATAATTATAATAAAGTAAATTAGTTTTTTCAGAATAAGAATACAACTCTCCTCTTAAATAAGTTTCTATCGACGTTATTTCAAGTGTATCTGATTTTGAATATAAGGGACGTCCTCTTCCTGCGATTTTGGGATATTTATTTATAACTTCTTGTTCCCAATTCAAATATATTTTTACAATTTTATTAGCTATCTCTTTTTTATTTTGTGATATTTCATGTAAATGATGCTTTATTACTTCATATTCTTCCGGTGAGCTAAATTCCATCATTCTTGCGTATTTTTCGACAACAATATTTATTTTTTTACTTTCCGCCTCTCTCAAATCATCTAAATAGCTTGCTAAAATTTCCTCCGGCAATGTTTCCCATTGACTTTTACGCATTATAACAAATTCAGTTTTATTATCTTGACACGAAGCTCTACCTCCTACATTATTTGCATTTGTAAAAAAATTCCATTCTCGTTCTAAAATTTCATTTATAATTTCTTCTTTTTTCATGTTTTACCCCTAATCTAGCCAAGGTGACCATTTTTTTAATTGTTCATCTTTTATGTTTTTTTGCACTTCGATTCCTACATCTTGTAAAAATGTACTTGTTATTTTTTCTGAAATTAATTTTTGTTTTTTTAATTCTTGTATAATCAAAACACAACTTTCTTCAATCAAATGCTCTTTACCATTTATATCGTATATAGGTCTCTCAACTATATCTTTTATAAGTTTGTGTATTTTTTCTCCTAAAATTGGTAATTCTTTAAGTTTTTTATGTGCCCATTTATAAAATAGTAGATATTGTTTATTTAATAAAAAAATCATATGAATTAATTCATTTATAAATTCTGTTTCTGCTAATCTTCCTGCCACTACATCATTCCTTTTCATACAACGACTAAAATTATATTGTCCACTTTGTGCCATTTTCATACATCTTGTCGCAATTTTATTTTTCCGTATATCTTCCGGATAATATTTTTTTAATTCTTGGCGAATTTCAGTGAAAAATCCTAAATTATCTTGAAATATTTCTCCGTTTGTAGCCGTAGCAAGTGCCGTTTCAGGAATAACACGCCAATCCATCAACGTTTGAGGTGCAACACTTTTTCCTATAAATTTATAATACCAATCCTCTATATTCAAAACTCCTCTTCTATCTTCTCCCCATTCGCTAACACGCAAAGCTTTGTATCCTTTATACATTTTAGGTAATTCATCTAATCTTTGTTTTAAAACATCTCCATATTTTATATAATCTTCTTTTGTTAGCCAAATGCAACAAGAAGGCCCGAAATCATGATCTTGAGAAAATTCATCATCATAACCTAAACATTCTGACCCCTCTCCTATAAGTCCTGCCGCTATTCTTTCATACAATTCAGGAAATTCATTTTTCAAAACAGGTTTGTAAATTTCTTCATAATATTTTTTTGACAATTCCATTCCTTTTAAATTTTCTTTTTTTTCAGTTACAACTTCTTTAGCTTTTTCTATTGTATCTTTTACATATTCAATATTTGATAATAAATTTTTATAATTATCACTATTTTCTCCAAAAGATTTTTTACAAATTTCTGCACTCTTTTCAAATAAATCTAACGCCTTTTCCAATTCTCCATCATTAAAATAGCTTATCGCCATATTATTTAATGAAGCTGAATACAAATTATGCTCTTTTCCAACAATTTTTTCTATCAATTTTAATGATTGTTCTAATGTTTCATATGATTTTACTTTTTTACCCGTTTTCAAATACGGTGTTACTAAATTACTTAATGTTGTTGCGTATTGTAATTGTTGTTCTGGATTATTTTTCAATATTCTCAAACTTATCTCATGTAATTTTAAAGCTTCTTCATATTTTCCTAACTCTTGATAAAAAAGACCTAAATTATTACACAAACTTGCATATAAATAGTCATTATACAAATTATTCATTTCATAAATTTGTTTTGCTCTCAAATACATCGCTTCCGTTTTATCAAATTTTTTCATAAATCTATATACTTCAGCAAGATTTAATGTACATGTTGCATAAGAAACATTATTTATACCATATTTTTTAGCTATAATTTCTCGAGCTTTTAGCAACGATGCTTCTGCTTCTTCATATTCTCCAACATATTTCAAAGTTCCACCTAGCTCATTTAATATTTTTATGTTATCATCACTTTCAAAACCATAAACTTCAACTATTAAGCTCGCAACTTCTTTTAATATACCTACTTCATTAATTGTTTCTCCTTGTTGCATAAATTCCATTCTTCTTTTTAGAAGTTCATTTATTTTTTCTTTTTTATTCATTCTCATCAACCTTCTAAACTTATATTTATCATAATTATACCCTAAAATTATTAATAAACAAAACATGTACCATTAAATCTCTCAACTTTTTGGTACATGTTTTATTGTTATTTTATTTCATTCACACTTATTTCTTTTTATTTTTTTTACCTTCTTCTTTAACTTCAGATTTTTTATAATCTTTTCCATAATAAGCTTTTAAGTAAATTTCTTTTAATTCAGAAATTAGTGGGTATCTTGGATTTGCAGGAGTACATTGGTCATCAAATGCATTTACTGACATTTCGTCTACAGCTTCTAAGAATTCTGCTTCTGATACTCCCCAATCTTTAATTGTTATAGGAATTCCTATTTCTTTTTTAATCGCTGTAATTCCTTCTATTAATTTTTCTACTTTTTCTTCATTTGTTTTAGCTTCTTTTCCAAATCCTAAATGATCTGACATTTCTGCATATCTTTGTACTGCATTTGGATATCTATATTGTGGGAATACTCCCATTTTTGTTGGCGCATCTGTAGCGTTATATCTTACAACTTCTTCCATCAATAACGCATTTGCAACTCCGTGTGGTATATGGAATTTTCCTCCTAATTTATGTGCTAATGAGTGATTAATTCCTAAGAACGCATTTGCGAAAGCCATACCTGCTAAACATGAAGCGTTCGCCATTTTTTCTTTAGCTTTTATAGCTTTAGCTCCACCACTAACTGATTCTGGCAAGTATTTAAACACTAATCTTGCTGCTTCTAATGAATAAGGTTTTGTGTATTCAGTTGCCATTATTGAAACATATGATTCTAACGCATGAGTAAACACGTCAATTCCTGATGCCACTGTTAATCCTCTAGGCATTGTTAACATTAATTCTGGGTCATTTATTGCCATATGTGGTGTTAATTCGTAATCAGCTAATGAATATTTTACTCCTGTTGCATCATCTGTTATTATTGAAAATGGAGTTACTTCTGAACCTGTTCCAGCTGAAGTTGCAACTGCAACAAATTTAGCTTTTATACCCATTTTAGGGAATGGCAATATTCTTTTTCTTATATCCATAAATCTCATTGCTAAATCTTTAAATCTTGTTTCTGGATGTTCATATAATACCCACATAATTTTAGCGGCATCCATTGCTGATCCTCCACCTAAAGCTATTATAACATCTGGGTTATATTCTAACATTGCTTTAGCTCCTGCTTGAGTTGCACTTAAAAGTGGATCTTCTTTAACATCTGAGAATATTCTATAATCTATACCTATTTGGTCTAAAACTTTTGTAACATGTGAAGTAAATCCTAATTCAGCTAAAGTTCTATCTGTTACAACAAACGCTTTTTTATGTTCTCCTTTTAATTCTTCTAAAGCTACTGGTAATGAACCGTATTTAAAATAAACTTTTTGAGGAACTTTAAACCATAACATATTTTCCCTTCTTTCTGCTATTGTTTTTATGTTAATTAAATGTTTTACTCCTACATTTTCAGACACTGAATTTCCTCCCCATGAACCGCATCCTAATGTTAATGATGGTTCTAATTTGAAGTTAAATACATCTCCAATAGCTCCTAATGAAGCAGGCATATTTATTAATGTTCTTCCTGTTTTCATTCTTCTTCCAAACTCATCAATTTTTTCTTTTTCTGCTAAATTAATATATAACGATGAAGTATGTCCCAATCCACCTAATTCTACTAACTCTTCTGCTTTTTTCAATGAATCTTGATAATCTTTTCCTTTATACATTGCAAGAACTGGAGATAATTTTTCATGTGCAAACGGTTCTTCGTTTCCTGTAGATTCTACTTCTCCTATTAATACTCTAGCTGTTGACGGCACTTTAATTCCTGCCATTTCAGCAATAACTGTTGCAGCTTTACCAACTACATCTGCATTTAAGTTCCCATTTATAAACAGAATTTCTCTTACTTTTTGTTTTTCTTCTTCTGTAAGAATGTAAGCTCCTCTTTCTAAAAATTCTTTTCTTACTTTTTCATAAATGCTTTCATCTACTATTACAGCTTGCTCTGTCGCACAGATTACCCCATTATCAAATGTTTTAGACATTAATACATAGTTTACTGTCATTTTTATGTCTGCTGAACTATCAATTATAACTGGTGTATTCCCTGCTCCAACTCCTATTGCTGGTCTTCCTGAAGAATACGCAGATTTAACCATTCCCGGTCCTCCAGTTGCTAATATTAAATCTGCATTTTGCATTACTTCTCTTGATAAATCTAAACTTGGTTCATCTATCCAACCAATTATATTATCAGGAGCTCCGTAAGCTTTTGCTACTTCTAGTGCAATTTTTGCAACTTCAATAGTTGATTTTTTAGCTCTTGGATGCGGTGATAATATTATTGCATTTCTTGTTTTTAATGATAATAATATTTTAAACGCTGCTGTTGATGTTGGATTTGTTGTTGGAACTACTCCTGCTATCAATCCAATAGGTGTTGCAACTTTTTTAATTCCATATGATTTATCTTCTTCTAACACACCACATGTTTTTTCATCTTTATATTTATTATAAATATATTCAGAAGCAAAATGGTTTTTTATAACTTTATCTTCTACAATTCCCATTCCAGTTTCTTCCACTGCCATTTGTGCCAATCTTATTCTTTCGTCATTAATTCTTTGGGCAACTTTTCTAAAAATTTTATCTACTCTTTCTTGATCAAAGCTAGAATACTCTTCTTGAGCTTTTTTAACCTTTCCAATCAATTCTTTCAAACTTTCAATATCTGTTACTGCCATAATCCAAGCCTCCATCTTTAGTTCATTTTAATTTCTTACTTAAGTATTAATATACTCTTTTTTAAAACATTTGTCAATAGAAAATGTGAAAAAAATAACTTGTAGTTTTTTGTAAACTTTTATTTTTTATTTTGTATTTGTCTTAACACAACTTTAAGTGCTTCAGCTGTATCCGCAATTTTTATAAGTTCTTCATCTTTAATCCATTTAGAAACATCCGAATTTACATACCCTAACGATTCCAATGCCATTTTAATATCCTCTTTCATCATTAATACTTTTGGATTTAAGCTAGCAGAAGTCGTGTTAGAAATTATTAATTTCCCATCAGTAACAATACTATTTTCATTAAATATTTCAATTACATTTAATTTTTTCACTTTATCTTTTAAATCTAAAATTATTTTTTGTGCTTTTTTGGCTCCAATTCCCGGCACTCTCGTAAATATTTTCACTTCATCCCCAAGAACAATGTCTATCACTTCACGACTGTTAAATGTAGATAAAATAGCAATTGCCATTTTAGGACCAACTCCACTTATACTAATTGCCGCTTTGAATAATTCTCTTTCACTTTCTGTCTTAAAACCATAGTACGAAATTTCATCTTCTTTTACATGAGTATGTATATACAACTTTACATCTTCTCCAACATTTCCTATATTTTCATATGTTTTTAACGAAATATTTACTTTATAACCTAGTCCATTTATGTCTATTGCGACATAATCTATTTTTTTTACTGTTAATTCCCCAAAAATATATTCTATCATTTTAATTTTTATAACTCCACTAATGTTGGTATTTCCATTTTTTCCCCTAAAATTATTTCTCCCACATTTTTAAATTGTTCCACATTAGAAGTTATAAAACATTCCTCCATTTCATCTAAGTTTTTATCATTTTTTATTAATTTTTCTTTTTCCATCATCAATTTTGCTTCTTTAGCCGTTTCTATTGCAGGATCTACTATTTTTAAATTTTTATAATTATTTATTATAACTTCTTTAAATAAAGGATAATGAGTACACCCTAAAACTAAAGTATCTATATCGTTTATAATCTCATCAATGTAACTTTTTATCATAAATTCAACAAATTTTCCTTTTACAATCCCCTCTTCAGCTGCCGGAGCTAATAATGGACAAGCTTTTACAAAAATTTCTACATCTTTGTTTTCTTTCCTCAATTCTTGCTCGTATTTTTTTGAATTTACTGTCGCTTGAGTTGCTATTATCCCAATTTTATTATTTTCTGTAACATTTAATGCACCTTTAACTCCACCTTTTATCACTCCAATTATTGGCAAATTATAAATTTTTTTTAATTCTTCTAACGCAACAGCTGTTATCGTATTACATGCAATAACTATTATATCTACATTTTTTTTTATCAAAAATTCTACTATTTTTTTTGAATATTCCATAATAAAATCTTTAGATTTTTCTCCATAAGGCACTCTCAATGTATCTCCAAAATAATATATTTTCTCATTTGGTAACTCTTTTTTTATTTCTTTCAAAACAGTCAATCCACCAACGCCCGAATCAAAAATTCCTATTGCCATATTACTCGCTCCTTTTTTATTTTTTTATCTCTTTTAAAATTAAAGCTCCACTATATACTTTTTTTGTTTTTTTATTTGTTGCATAAAATATTCCTACAATTTCATTTAAACTTTTTCTAGTTATATTCTCTTCCGAAATAACTTGATAATCTAATTCTATTTTTTCATTCAAATTCACTGTATCATATATAGTTTCACTAGGATATAATCCATACTCTTTATTATTTATTGCTACTTTATTAATTAAATTATTTTTATCTATTATTTTCACTACAACAATATGATTTTGATTTTTTCCCGAGTTATTTTTATTATTATTTCCTGATACTCCTATTTTTTTTACTCTTTCTTGAATATAATTTTTCCCACTTTCGTAATATTCATTTATTTCTTTTTCTCCTATAGCATCCCTATTAGCTGCTTTTGTCGCACCTAATATTACGGCATACATTCTATCTTCTCCTCTTTTAGCCGTTAAAATTATATTCGACCCTGAAGCATCGTGATACCCTGTCTTCATTCCATCTACTCCAACAACTTTTCCAAGTAAGTGATTTGTAGATTTTAATTGTATTTCTCCATTATCAATATAAGTCAATGAATTTTTTGAAATATTAAAATATTCATTATATCTCGTCATATACATTCCTAATTTATATAAATCTTTAGCATTTCCTTGATCCATACAAGATCCTGTATATTTTGGAGGAAGACCGTGGGGCGAACAATACCTTAACGAATCTAATCCTAATTCATTTGCTTTTTTATTCATCATACTTACAAATGTTGGAATATCTCCTCCAATAAACTCTCCTAAAGCATACGCTGCATTATTAGACGATCTTATAATCGTTGCTTTCAATAAATCTCTAACTGTATACTCTTTTCCTGCTATTAACTTTATCCCGTATGGTACTAATGCCGCTTTTTCTGAAACTATAACTTTTGTATCTAAATTTATTTTCCCTTTTTCTACTTCTTCTAACACCAACAAACTCGTCATAACTTTTGTTATTGAAGCTAACGGTCTTACGGTTTCAGCGTTTACACTTTTAACAATTCCTCCCTCATTATTTCCTATTAATAATGCTTTGTAATCTTCATAATTTGGATCTGCAGCAAAAGTTATTAAAGATGCTGTTCCAAATAATAATCCTATGAATATTTTTTTTAATTTTTTCATCTTCTCTCTCTTTCTTTTTTTATCTTTAAATTATACTAGATATAAATTTTTTAGTCAAATAATTAATTCTCTTTATCTTTTATTATTTAATCATAAACATTATTATTTTTTCAATAAAATAAAAAGCTAAAGTTTTAAGAAAATATACCTCCAAACTGTTTTCATTTTTTCTGTCCAGTTTATTGGTATTTGTTCTTTTATCTCTAGCTTTTCTACATTCT
>CALHVR010000079.1 GCA_938037005.1 uncultured Leptotrichiaceae bacterium
TATCACGTAAGATTCCGGTTCTTGAGATGGGGGTTCGATTCCCTCAGGGTGGATGTAAATAGCTTAAGAAAGCCTTTAAATAAGGCTTTTTTCTTTATCCTGCTTCTAAAATTGGAAATCTTTTTTCAAAAATTATTCAAATCTTTCCTAGTCCCGTTTTAAAGTGACTCAGAGGTTTTTTTTTGTTATAATAAAAAGGATCCGAGGTGATTATTTATGGCAAAACAGGATGTTCTTGAGCTGGAAGGTGAAATAATCGAGGCATTGCCTAATGCGATGTTTCAAGTAAGGCTTGAAAATGGACACGAAGTTTTAGGACATATCTCAGGAAAAATGAGAATGAACTATATAAAAATTTTACCAGGGGATAAAGTTACGGTTGAAGTTTCTCCGTATGATTTATCGAGAGGTAGAATTGTATATAGAAAAAAATAATTTGTTGGAAGGAGGGTTTTTAGTGAAAGTAAAAGCTTCAGTAAAACCGATCTGTGATAAATGTAAAATCATTAAACGTCACGGAAAAGTAAGAGTAATATGCGAAAACCCTAAACATAAGCAAATTCAAGGATAATAACTGACATAAAAGCAATCTGAAAATTTTTTATTTAATAACATATACTAACTGATAGGATATTATAAATAAAAATTGTAAAGATATGTTTGGCTGTAGAGCTTATACCTTAAATTTATTTATGTAAGGGCATATTGAAGAAAATTAAAAAATATCAAAACAGAGGAGGAAGAAATTTGGCTAGAATAGCGGGAGTAGATATTCCTAGAAATAAGAGAGTTGAAATCTCATTAACTTATATTTTTGGAATTGGAAGAAGCACTTCAAACGAGATTTTAGAAAAAGCAGGTGTTGATAAAGACATCAAAGTTAAAGATTTGACAGAAGAACAAGTAGGTAAAATCAGAACGGTAGTTGAAGAGTACAAAATTGAAGGAGAGTTAAGAAAAGAAATTAGACTTAACATAAAAAGATTATTAGACATCAAATCTTATAGAGGATTAAGACATAAAATGGGATTACCTGTAAGAGGACAAAAAACTAAAACAAATGCTAGAACAAGAAAAGGGCCAGTTAAAATGGCAGTAGCTAAGAAAAAATAATAAATTTATAAGTTAAGGAGGAACCTAAATGGCTAAGAAACCAGTAGCTAAAAAGAAAAAATTAAAAAATATTCCTAATGGAATAGCATACATACATTCTACTTTTAATAATACTGTAGTAACAATTACAGATGCAGAAGGTAAAGTAGTAATCTGGAAATCAGGAGGAACTTCAGGGTTTAAAGGAACTAAAAAAGGAACTCCATTTGCAGCACAAATGGCAGCTGAACAAGCGGCTCAAGTTGCAATTGAAAACGGAATGAAACAAATTGAAATTAAAATAAAAGGACCAGGATCAGGAAGAGAAGCTTCTATAAGATCAATTCAAGCAACTGGATTAGAAGTAACTAGGATAGTTGACATTACTCCAGTACCTCATAATGGTGCAAGACCACCTAAAAAAAGAAGACCATAATTTTATAAAATAAGGAGGATATAGATAAATGGCAAGAAATAGACAGCCGGTTTTAAAGAAATGTAGAAATCTTGGGTTAGACCCAGTTGTTCTAGGTGTAAATAAAAAATCAAATAGAAATATAAGACCAAATGCAAATAGAAAATTAACTGAATATGGAACACAGTTAAGAGAAAAACAAAAAGCTAGATTTGTTTATGGAGTTCAAGAAAAACAATTCCATAAATTATATGAAGAAGCTACAAGAAAAGAAGGAGTAACAGGGATACTATTACTTCAATATTTAGAAAGAAGATTAGATAACGTAATTTATAGATTAGGATTTGGAGCAACTAGAAGACAAGCTAGACAAATTGTAAGTCACGGACATATTTTAATTAATGGAAAAAGAGTAAATATCGCTTCTTACAGAGTAAAACAAGGAGATGTAATTACTGTTAAAGAAAATTCAAAAGAGTTAGCAATTATTAAAGAATCAGTTGGACAAAAATCAGTTCCAGGATGGTTATCATTAGAAGAAGGTACTTTAACTGCTAAAGTATTAGAAAACCCTGGAAGAGATGCAGTTGACTTCGAAATTAACGAAGCAATGATTATCGAGTTCTACTCAAGATAATAACATTTTAATCCAAGGAGATGATTTAGCTTGTTAAATATTGAAAAAATAGCTAAAAATATAAAATTAACAGAAATAAAAGAAGATAGATATACAGCTAAATATATTTTAGAACCTTTATATAGAGGTTATGGAAACACTATTGGTAATGCTTTAAGAAGAATATTATTATCTTCAATTCCTGGATCTGCGGTTAAAGGAGTTAAAATAGACGGCGTTTTAAATGAATTTTCTACAATTGAAGGTGTAAAAGAGGCAGTAACAGATATTATTTTAAATATAAAAGAAATAGTAGTTGCAACTGATGAGCCTGGAGAAAAGAAAATGACTTTAAATGTTAAAGGACCAGCTACAATAACAGCTGCTGATATAAAAGTAGAACCAGGAGTAACAGTAATAAATCCTGAGCAAGTTATAGCGACTATTACAACTGATAAAGAAATCAATATGGAATTTTTAGTAGATTCTGGAGAAGGATTTGTTGTGTCAGATGAAATAGATACAGATGGATGGCCAATAGGATATTTAGCAGTAGATGCTATATATACTCCAATCAAAAGAGTAAATTATTCAGTAGAAGATACTATGGTTGGAAGGGTAACAAACTATGATAAATTAATTTTAGAAGTTGTTACTGATGGAAGTATAGAGTTACAAGATGCGTTATCATATGCAGTTGAATTATTAATAGCTCATATTAATCCATTCACTAATATAGGAAATAGTATGGCAAAATATAGAACTTCAGAAGAGGAAGTTGAAGAAGTAGTAGTGGAAACTAACAATAAAACTGAAGATATAAAAATAGATGAGCTAGATTTTACAGTTAGATCATTTAACTGTTTGAAGAAAGCAGGGGTAAACACTGTATCTGATTTAACATCTATGTCATACACAGAATTATTAAAAATTAAAAATTTAGGTAAAAAATCATTAACAGAAATTATCGAGAAGATGAAAGAATTAGGATATGACCTAAGCGAAGAAATAGAATAAAACTTAGATACCAAGGAGGGAAGCGAACGAATGAATCATAATAAATCATATAGAAAATTAGGTAGAAGAAGTGATCACAGATTAGCTATGATGAAAAATATGACAATTTCTTTAGTGAAAGCTGAGAGAATTGAAACTACTGTAACAAGAGCAAAAGAATTAAGAAAATTTGTTGAGAAAGCAATTACTTTAGGTAAAAAAGCAAATGCAACTGAAGATACAGCTAAAAAAGTACATTTAAGAAGACAAGCATTTGCATTCTTAAGAAATGAAGAAGCAGTTGCAAAAATTTTCAACGAAATAGCTCCAAAATATTCAGAAAGAAATGGTGGTTATACAAGAATCATTAAAACTGATGTAAGAAGAGGAGATTCAGCTGAATTGGCAATCATTGAATTAGTATAATTTAATAATTAAATAAAATAGTTGAAATAGATTGAGAAATGGGGCACTGTGTTTAGTGTCTCTTTTCTTTTTATAAAGTATTTCTAAAATATATTAATTTCTTAAAATAAAATAATATAATTAATATAAAAATTATAGAGAGGAGTATAATTACAAAATATTGTAATTATAATATAGAATGAAATTAAGTAAAGTTGAAATTTTAAAAATAAGTTTGTTAACATTTTCTTTATTTTTTGGAGCTGGAAACTTAATGTTTCCACCAATGTTAGGAAAAGAAGCAGGTACAAATTTAGTGTTTGCAATGTTATATTTCTCAATTACTGCAATAATTTTTCCAATTTTAGCAATAATAGTTGTAACGAAAACTGATGGATTGAAAAATATGGCAAATAGAGTAGATAAAACATTTGGAATGATATTTACGATTGCAACAGCGTTGGCAATAGGACCAGGACTTGCAGTGCCTAGAGCAGGAGTATTACCTTATGAAATTGCTTTATCACATCATACAGGAGATATGAAATGGGCACTATTATTATATACAACGATATTCTTTGGAATAGTATGTTGGTTTTGTCTGACACCAAGTAAATTGTTAGATAGAATAAGTAAGTTTTTATCACCATTATTTTTATTTTTAATAATTTTATTGTTTTTTGGAACAATATTTAAAGGAATGACTTCTTATGCTCAACCATTAGAAAAATATGTTCCACTAAAAGGAGTTCAAGGATTTTTAGATGGATATATGACATTAGATACGTTAGCTGGATTAATGTATGGACTTGTAATTTCATACGTAATAAAAGATAAAGGTATTACAGATGAGAAAGAAGTTATAAAATCAGTTAGTAAAACAGGAATAGTAGCGGGAATTTTCTTATTTATTGTTTATTTCATTATTGCACATATTGGTGGAGTAAGTGGAGTAATTTATCCAGATACAAAAAATGGATTAGAAATTTTAAGAAATATGTCATTAAATCTTTATGGACAGTTTGGATTTATAATATTAGTAATGTTATTTTTCATAGCTTGTTTAAATATAGCTGTAGGAGTTACAACATCAATAAGTCAATATTTCTCACAATTGTTCCCAAAAATATCGTATAAATATTGGGTTATAATTTGGATAATATTAAGTTGTGCAATAGCAAACAATGGATTAGCACAAATTTTAAGTTACAGTGTACCAGTGTTACTTTGTATTTATCCAGTAGCAGTTGAACTTATTGTTTTAAGTATATTAAATGAAAAAATAAAAAATTATAAGTATGTTTATTCATCAACTATTTATACAACTTTATTTATTAGTTTTGTAAGTACATTAGATAAATCAAATATAAAAATACCGATGATAACAGATATGATTTCAAAATTACCATTATATAAACTTGATTTAGAATGGATTTTAGTTGCAATAATCGTAGCATTGATTACAATATTTATTAATAAAATTTTAAAAAAATAAAATATAATAAAAAAGGCTCTAGTTGAGATAAATCCTTAAGAAAAAGGAATCTCTTATAGAGTCTTTTTATGTGATAAAATTATCCACCTAAATATGCTTTTTTTATTTCAGGGTTAGTAATTAATTCTTTACCAGTTCCTTCAAGAATAATTTGTCCAGTTTCAAGTACATATCCTCTATCAGCTATTGATAAAGCCATATTTGCATTTTGTTCAACTAATAAAACTGTAACTCCCTGTTCTTTATTTACTTTTTCAATGATTTTAAAAATCTCTTGTACAAATAATGGTGCAAGTCCCATAGAAGGTTCATCTAAAAGTAATAAAGATGGTTTAGACATTAATGCTCTTGCCATTGCTAGCATTTGTTGTTCTCCTCCACTCATCGTTCCAGCAAGTTGTTTTTTTCTTTCTGCCAATCGTGGAAATAACTTAAACATTTCTTCCATATCTTCTTTAATTTGAGTATAGTCATTTCTAGTATAAGCACCCATTTCAAGATTTTCTAATACTGTAAGTTCAGTAAAAATTCTTCTACCTTCAGGTACATGAGCCATACCCTGAGAAACAAGTTTATGAGCTTCAATATTTGTAACGTTCATTCCATTAAGAGAAATTTCTCCAGCTTTAATAGGAATAAGCCCTGAAATAGCATGTAAGGTAGATGTTTTTCCAGCACCATTTGCACCTATAAGAGATACAATTTCTCCTTTTTTTATTTCAAATGATATATTTTTTATTGCATGAATTCCACCGTAGTAGACATTTAAATCGTTTACTTCTAAAATATTCACAAAGTCCTCCTCTGTTAATTTTATTACTCCCCTAAGTAAGCAGTAATAACTTCTTTATTGTTTTGAATTTCCTCAGGTAACCCTTGAGCTATAATTTTACCAAAATTTAATACATATAATCTTTCACAAATTCCCATAACTAAATCCATATCATGTTCAATAAGTAAAATTGTAATTTTAAATTTTTCCCGAATAAAACTAATTGTATGCATAAGTTCTTTTGTTTCATTAGGATTCATTCCAGCTGCAGGCTCATCTAATAATAGTAATTTGGGAGAAGTTGCTAAAGCTCTAGCAATTTCTAATTTTCTTTGTTGTCCATAAGATAAATTTCCTGCGACTACATTTGCCATTTCAGCCATATCGAAAATATCTAATAAGTCTAATGCTTTATCTGTAATTTCTTTTTCTTCTTTCCAGAATTTTGGAAGTCTAAAAATAGCAGATAATGTAGAATATTTCATACTATTGTTCAATGCTAATTTAACATTATCTAATACAGATAATTGCTTAAATAATCTAATGTTTTGGAAAGTTCTCGCTACTCCCATTGTAACGATTTGTGGAGTAGATTTTTTATTTATACTTGTACCATTTATAGAAATATCACCATCAGTAGGTTTGTAAACACCTGTTAATAAATTAAAAATTGTTGTTTTACCGGCACCATTTGGACCGATTAATCCAATTAATTCACCATCATTTATTTCAATATTTACATTATCAACTGCTCTAAGTCCACCAAATGATATTCCCAAATTTGTTGTTTTTAATAATGACATTTTTTTACTCCTCATTTTTATTTTTTACTTTGTTTTTAAATCTTTTAACTCCTCTGGCAAGTCTTGGTAGTGTAAACTCTTTTGTTCCAAAAATTCCTTCAGGTCTAAAAATCATTAATACAATTAAGATAATAGAATAAACTAAATATCTAAATTGAGAAATATCTCTTAGTTGTTCATTTACTAATGTAAGAATTGTAGCTGCAATTACTCCACCTGTAATACTACCTAATCCTCCAAATACAACCATAACTAATATTTCAATTGAAAACATAAATCCAAATTTATCAGGAGTTAAAATTCCCAAATTGTGAGCAAATAAAGATCCACCGATTCCTGCAAAAAAAGCAGATAATGCAAATCCATATAATTTTACTTTGTTAATATCAATTCCAATATTTTCAGCTGCAATTTCATTTTCTCTAATTGATAAAACTTCACGACCTTTTCTTGAAGTCATTACCATTGACATAACGATAACTGAAATAATAACTATAAAAAATGAATTTACAAAATTAGTAATTGTTGGAATATTTTTTAATCCAGTCGCTCCACCTAAAAATGGTATATTTTGAATAATATATTTTACAATTTCACCAAAAGCTAATGTAATAATAGCTAAATAATCTCCTCTAAGTCTTAATGTAATTCCTCCTAATATAAGTCCAAATACACAAGCAACAGATCCACCAATTATTGATGAAATAAGTAGTTGTATAAAATTAGGTAATCCAGAAGATAACATTGATTTTGATATTAGTGCGGCAGTATATCCACCAATTGCGATAAAACCAGCGTGTCCTAAACTTAGTTGACCCATAAGACCTACAGTTATATTTAAACTAACTGCCAATAAAATATAAATAAGTATATTTATATAAATTCCAGCAGTATAACTAAACATGTCAGTAGGATCAAAACTAAAATATAAAATAATAAATAAAGCTACTAATAGAAGAGAAGTTAAAATATAGTTTTTTGTATGAAATTTATTAAAATAATTTAAATCTCCCCATTTAGTTTGTTTTTTTTCTTTTTGCATTTTTCCTCCTATTAAACTTTTTCTTTTAAGTTTTTACCAAATAATCCACCTGGCTTAAATACAAGTATTAAAATTAGTACACCAAATACAATAGGATTAGCCCATGTTGATGAAATATAACCTTTTGTATAAGATTCAATAATTCCTAAAACATAGCCACCAACCATAGCACCAGGAATACTTCCAATACCACCAAATACAGCAGCGATAAACGCTTTTAATCCGGGTAACATTCCCATATAAGGTTCAATTCTAGGATACATTAAAGCATATAACACTCCACCTAGAGCTCCTAAACCTGAACCAATTGCAAAAATAGTTGCAATAGTTAAGTTTACATTAATTCCCATAAGTTGAGCTGCTCCAGCATCTTGTGATACGGCTCTTGTTGCTTTTCCTAATTTTGTTTTTTTTACGAATAAATTTAGTATTAACATACAAACTAATGTAATAAGTATAACAAATATAGATAAAACACTAATATTAACAATACCTAAATTGATTTGGTTATTACCTGAAAGAAATGCTGGAATATATTTTGTATCAATAACTTTAGGGTCTGCTCCAAAAATTATTAATGCTAAACTTTCTAATAAAAAACTCATTCCAATAGCAGTAATTAAAACTGATATTTTTGGAGCATTTCTAAGAGGCTTATATGCGAAGAAGTCTATAAGAACTCCTAATATAGCACAGAAAATAATTGATAAGATTAATGCAGGAATAAATGGCATTCCATTTGAAACTGCCATTAAAAGTCCGTAAGCTCCAATCATTAAAATATCACCATGTGCGAAATTGATAAGTCTAACAATACCATAAACCATTGTATATCCTAATGCGATTAAAGCATAAATACTTCCGGTTTGTAATCCGTTTATAGTTTGTTCTATAAAGTTTTTAAACATTTTTACTCCTTGTTTTAAAATTTTTATTTATAATTTGATATTTATAAATGGAAAGAGATAGTATAAAACTATCTCCCTGCCATACTTCTTTTGTAAACTATATTATCTTTTTTCTTTTAATGTTAATTTTCCACCTTTTACTTCTATGAAAGTAACTTTTTTCTCAGGGTTTCTATCAGCATCAAATTTAAAGCTTCCTGTCACTAAATTTAATCCGTTTGTAGCAGCTAAAGCGTCTTTAATTGCATCTCTTGTTAACTCTTTAGTATTTTTTAAAGCATTTTCAACAACAGTTGCTGTATCATAACCTAAGGCTTCAAAAATAGTTGGCTCTTTAGAGTATTTTGCTTTGTAATCAGCAATGAATTTTTGTACGCTTGGGTCAGTATCATCTGGAGCAAATTGACTGGCAAATATAGCACCTTCAGCTTGAGCACCGAAGTTAGTTTGGATTCCGTCCCATCCATCTCCACCTAAGTATTGAGCTTTAATTCCTAATTCATTTGCTTGAGTTAATATTAATCCAATAGTGTTATAGTAGTCAGGAATGAATATAACTTCAGGATTTTGACCTTTAATTTTAGTTAATAATGATTTGAAATCTTTATCATCTTTAGTGTATTTTTCTTCAATAATATTAATTCCATCTTTTGTAGCTTGATTTTTGAATGCTTCTGCTAATCCAACAGCATAATCACTTGAGCTATTAGTCAATACTGCGATTGATTTATAACCTTTTTCTTTTGCATAAGATGCAGCTTCTTTACCTTGGAAAGGATCAGTAAATGTAGTTCTAAATACATAATCTTTACCTTTTGTAACATCTAATGCAGTTGATGAAGCAGTAATCATAGGTACTTTAGCAGCTTGAGCTAAATCTGAAATAGCTAATGAAGCAGAAGAAATAACTTCTCCAATTAATAAATCAATTTTATCTTGTGAAACCATTTTTTTGAAAATATTTACAGCTTCTTGAGAATCTCCTTTACTATCAGCTATAACTAATTCAATTTTTTTACCATTTATTCCATTATTAGCATTAATCTCATCAATTTTTAAAACAACTCCATTTTTTACAGCTGTTCCATATTGAGCAAGTTCTCCCGTTAATGGTGCGATAACTCCTATTTTAATAACATCGTTGTTTGACGCTTTCTTTTGTCCACAGCTAATAATAAATGCTGTTAATACTAAAATCATTAATAATAATTTTTTCATATGTCCTCCTATAAAGTGTTTAATTTTTAAGTTTAAATAACTATTATGGAAGAATTATAGCATAATAATTGATATAAATAAAATATCTATTATTAATGTAATGATAAATTGAATTTATGTTTGTAACAATTAAAGATTTTAAAAATATATAATTTAAAT
>CALHVR010000080.1 GCA_938037005.1 uncultured Leptotrichiaceae bacterium
GTAGAAATAGATATGTTGGTGAAGAATTAGGAAAAGGAAAAAAAATTGAAGAAATAGTTGCTAATATGAATATGGTTTCAGAAGGGGCAGAAACGATAAAAGCATTGTATGTAATAATACAAGATAATAATATTAAAGCACCGATATTTAGTGCATTGTATGAGGTAATATATAAAGGGAAACCTGTAACAGAATTAGTTTCATTATTTATGAATAGAGATCTAAGATCAGAATTTATATAAAGTAAATATATGGACGTTATTATATTAGTGAGAGAGGAGAGTGCTTTGGAAGAGAATAACTTAAACTTAATGTCTTTATATTTAAGTGATATACAGAAATATAGATTATTAACTAAAGAGGAAGAGCAAGAACTTTTTAAAAGAATTAGAGAAGAAAATGATGATCAGGCTAGACAACTTTTAATATTATCAAATTTAAGATTAGTTATAAGTACAGCTAAAAAATTATTAGGAAATGGACTTCCTTTAATAGATTTGATTAGTGAAGGTAATATTGGACTTATAAAAGCTATAAATAAATTTGATTATGATAAAGGTCATAGATTTAGTACTTATGCAGTTTGGTGGATAAAACAATCAATAAAAAAAGCTATAATTAATACGGGAAGAGATATAAGAATACCGTCTTATAAATATGAACAATTAACTAAAGTGAATAAAGTAATAACGGAATATACGAATCGTCATGGAGAGGCACCTTCAATTGAATATATAGCTAAGGAAGTTGAGCTTAAAGAAACGAAAGTTGTATTGTTGTTAAATGAATTTCAAGATGTAATATCACTAAATGAAACAATAGGAGATAATATTTATTTGGAAGATGTTATAGGGGAAGACGCTAGTGTGGAAGAAGAAATGATAAAAGAAGATCAATTAATTGAAATGAGAGAGCTTTTAGAAAAAATATTATCAGATAGAGAGAAAAAAATATTAGAATTAAGATATGGACTTTATGATAACAAAATACATACATTAAAAGAAATAGGAGAAATTTTAAATATTACTCGTGAAAGAGTTAGACAAATAGAAAAAAAGGCTATAATAAAATTAAAAAATCATTTTAAAGAATATAGAAAGCAGTAGGAGGTTTATATAATATGCTGAATGTAAAAGTGGATAGAAAAGAATTATTAAAAGCTATTCAAATTGTAGAAAATGCTGTTTCAGAAAATAAAATAAGAGAAGTTTTATCTGGAATTTATATAGAAGCAAAAGAAAATAATGTTATTTTAAATGGTACAGATTTAGAATTATCAATCAATACACATATTATTGGTGAAATATTTAGTGAAGGAAAGATTGTAATAAAGCCTAAATTAATTGAAGAATTTTTAAGACAAATCTCTGATGAATTTATTGAATTAGTAGAGGAAACTGGGAAGTTAATTATAAAAACAGAAAGTATAAATACAGAATTCGCATTATATGATGCTGAAAATTATCCTATTCAAACTAAATTAGAAACGGGGGTTGAATATACATTTAATAAAAATAAATTATTAAATCATATTGAAAATGTTAAAGTTTCAGCTTCAGAAGAAACTGCAAATTTAGAAATGAATTGTATAAGATTTGAAATTGAAGAAAATAAATTGAAATTAATATCATCAGATACATATAGATTAGCATATATTGAAAATGAATTAGAAGAGAAAGAAAAAAATAAAGAGGGAATAAGTGTAAGTATACCACTAAAAACGATAAATGGTCTTATAAAAGTGATGAAATTAATAGATCAAGAAGAGATAATTTTAAAATCAGATGGAATAAAAGTGTTGTTCAAATTTAAAAATGTTGAAATTTTAACAAGAATAATTGAGTTACAATTTCCAAATTATAAAACACTTTTAAAAAGTGTACAGCATGATAAAAAAATATTATTAAATACTAAAGATTTTTTATTGGTATTAAAAAGAACATTAATTTTTGTTAGAGATAATAAAGAATCAAAAAATGGTGGAATATTTAATTTTGAAAATAATAAATTATTTTTAACTGGAATAAATGATAATGCTAAAATAAAAGAGGAATTATCTACAATTCAAGAAGGAGATAATTTGAAAATATCGTTAAATGTTAAACATTTAGTGGATTATATATCTATTTTAGAAGGAAAAGTTACAGAAATTAGATTATTAGGAGCTAAAAATTCTGTAATAGTAAAAGATGAAGAAGATGAAAAATCTTTATACTTTACAATGCCGTTAGCTTTAAGTGAAGTATAAATGTTTTAAAAAATATAAACTGAATATAATTTTTAAAAATAAAAAAGTCTCAAAGAGTAATTCTAAGAGACTTTTCTTCTTAATATGCAATTCCATTAATAAATTTATTTTCATATTCTATTGGTTCAGTACCAATTTTAAATAAAGCCATACGACTATCAAATCCATCAGAATCAAGTAATCCTACTTTTAAGTCAATAGTTCTAAATACTAAATCTTTACGTTTTAAGTAATCATCAATAAATTCAAAATTTCCAACATTATAATTTTCAATATTTACAACACCCTGCATATAAGTTTTCCATATAGGTCCTGCTGCATTTCCTCCTGTCATACGATGTGACATTGGTTTATTATCATCATTACCCACATAAACAACCGTAGCAAGTGTAGGTGTATAACCTGTAAACCAAGCAGATATATAATCACTTGTAGTTCCAGTTTTTCCAGCCATAGGAATTAAGTTTCCATTTTTGAATACTTTCGCTGGAGCCCCAGTTCCATAGTTTACAGCATTTTGAAGCATATAAGTTAAAATAGCAACATCACTAGATTCAAAGATTTTTTCTTTAACAGGTTTAGCTTCATAAATAACTTCTCCAAATTTATTTTCGATTTTATATATATATTGAGGTGTAACTCTATATCCTCCATTTGCTAAAGCGGCATAAAATAAAGCTAAATCAATAGGTCTTGTAGAAATTGACCCTAAAGCTAATGTTAAATCTTTAGGAAAATCACCACCTGAAATTCCAGCATCTCTCCAAATTTTTTCTACTTTGTCGACACCAACACGTTGCAGTAATTTAACTGGGACAACATTATTTGAAATTTCTAATGCTTTTGCCAATGTCATATTATCTCTAAATTTACGATCGTAATTACTTGGTGACCATTTAGAGTTTCTTAATGGCGAATCTTCCATAACTGTATTCATTCCCATGTTAGATTGAAGTGCAGCAAGATATATAATAGGTTTGAAAGATGAACCGGGTTGTCTTAAAGCACTTGTAGCTCTATTAAATTCCCCTTTTTTATAGTTTTTTCCACCAACCATAGCTTTTACAAATCCATTGCTTGGATCTATAGAAAATAAAGCACCATCTAAATTTTTTGAATTTCTTAAATTATAGTTACTGTTAAATGCTTTATATGCTGCTCTTTGCATATTCAAATCAACTGTAGAATAAATTTTGAAACCATCAAATAAGAATTTTTGATCGCCTTCTTCAATTTTAAGAATTTTACGCATTTCATCAATAACAATAGTAGAAAATTCAGGAGCAATATTTGATGAAGATGCTTGATTTTCATTTTTCTTATTATCTTTCACTTGTGCAAATTGTATTTTTTCATTCATCGCTTTTTCATATTCAGCTTCATTTATAAATTTATAATTATACATTTGATGTAAAACGACATGTTGTCTTTCAATAGCATTTTCTATTTTTGAATATTTAGTAGGGGATTTTGGTAAACTTGCTAAAATAGCAGCTTGTGCAATTGTTAAATCTTTTGGTTGTTTGTTAAAATATTTTAAGGCTGCATTTTTAATACCATAAGCTCCTTGTCCAAAATAAATTGTATTTAAATAATTTTCTAAAATTTCATCTTTAGTATATTTCTTTTCAATTTCTATTGCTAAAATAGCTTCTTTAAATTTTCTAATAAATGTTCTTTCAGGGCTTAAAAAAGCATTTTTAGCAAGTTGTTGAGTAATTGTACTTCCTCCTTCACGCCCACGACCAGTAATTGTAAGTAAAAAAGCTTTACCTAATCTTGAAAAATCAAATCCGTGATGACTTCTAAATTTTCTGTCTTCAATAGCTAAAAAAGCATTTTGAACATGAAGTGGAACATCTTTTATACTTATAGGATCTCTATTTTCAACTGAGATGCTATCAAGCTGATTACCATTTATGTCGTAAATAATAGAAGGTGATAGTGGACTATAACTTTCTATCAATTCAACAGGAGCTTCTTTTTTTAATGTATAAAATGTATATCCGATTGAAGCTGTTATAACTATAGCAATACAAATAATAAATTTAGCAAATAATGGAATAGGTTTACGTTTTTTTATATTTGTATAAATCTTTTTATTATCTTTTTTATTGTTCATTTTCTTTCTCCTTTTTAACTTTTAATTGCCCACAAGCTGCAGCAATATCTTCCCCTTTTGTTTCTCTTAATGTTACATTTATCCCTTTATTTTTCAAAATATTATAAAATTCTTTTTGTTTAGCTTTAGGCGGTGTAACATAAGGTTTTCCTATAACGTGATTGTATGGAATTAAATTAACTAAACAGTTAAATGAACGTAAATAATTTATTAAATCATATGCATCACTTACTTCACAATTTAAATCATCTATTAAAATGTATTCAAAAGTAATACGATTATTTGTTTTTTTCTGATATTCAATTAAAGCTTCTTTTAATTCAGCTAAAGGCCATTTTTTATTTAAAGGCATTATTTTTGTTCTAATATCATCTTTAGCAGCATGAAGTGAAATTGCTAAATTTACTTGATGTTCACTTTCTGTAAATTTTTTAATTCCGGGAACAATACCACTTGTAGAAACTGTAAAATTTCTTTTTGAAAAGTTTTGTCCTTTTGGAGAATTCAATAAATTAATAGAATTCATTACACTGTTAAAGTTTTGAAAAGGTTCTCCCATTCCCATATAGACAACATTTCCTAATTTTTCTCCTCTTTTTTCTAAATATTTTTGTATTTGATAAAATTGAAGTACAATTTCAGATGTATTAAGATTACGCTCGTAAGTCATTGTAGCAGTAGCACAGAAATCGCAACCAACTAAACAACCAATCTGTGATGAAACACAAAGAGTATGTCTGTTTTTATGTAAAATTAATACACTTTCAATAAGTTTTGTATCATTCAACTTAAATAAAAATTTTTCGGTATCTTTATCTTCTGAAATTTGATGTCCAACAATTTCTAATTTAGGTAATAAAAAAATTTCTTTTAATAATTCTCTATCTTTTTTAGAAACATTTGAAAATTCATCTATTTCAAAAACCATTTTATTATGTAGCCAATCAAAAACTTGATTTGCAGTAAATTTTTTAAAATTA
>CALHVR010000081.1 GCA_938037005.1 uncultured Leptotrichiaceae bacterium
AAGCTTTTCTTATGGAAATGAAGAAGTTTTAAAGAATATAAGCTTCTGTGCTAAACAAGGAGAAGTTACAGCATTAGTTGGTTATTCGGGAGCAGGTAAATCTACCATTGGAACGCTAATACCAAGATTTTACGATCCTTCAGAAGGTTCTATTAAAATTGGTGGAGTTAATATAAAAAGTATTCCGATAAACACCTTAATGGACAAGATAGCATTTGTTTTTCAAGACAGTGATCTTATCACAGATACAGTCTTCAATAATGTTGCTATGGCAAAGACAGGTTCTACAAAAGAAGATGTCATAAAAGCATGTAAAAAAGCAAGGTGTCATGATTTTATTGAAAAACTTCCTAATGGATACAATACTGTTTTGGGTAAAGGAACTTACTTATCTGGGGGAGAGAAACAACGTATTGCAGTAGCAAGAGCAATTTTGAAGGATGCACCAATATTAGTATTAGACGAGGCAACAAGTTTTGCTGATTCTGAAAATGAATATCTTATGCAGGAAGCTTTATCTGAATTGGTCAAGGATAAGACTGTTATTATGATTGCTCATAGGTTAAATACCATAGAATATGCAAATCAAATCTTAGTAATATCTGATGGAAAAATTGCAGAAAGAGGTAAGCATGAAGATTTAATCCTTGCAGATGGAATATATAAGAGACTCTTTGATATTTATAAGAAGACAAATATTTGGCAAATGGATATAGAAGGGAGTGAGAATGAATGATAAGAAATATTACTTTAGGAAAGATGAATAATATAAGAAAATCAATTATTTTAAACGTTTTGGCATCTATTTCCAACCTTATACCATTTATTGCTTTGGCGAAAATTGTAGAAACACTATTTTTAAATAGAGGTGCAGATAGTATAGATACGAGCCTTTTATGGAAGTATTTTGGGATAATGGCAATATTTTTCTTAATAACATTCTTATTGGAAAATTTAGCCACAAAATATACCTATGAACTTGGATACAAGACAAGTGCAGATGGAAGAATAGAGCTTGCAGACCACATAAGAAAACTGCCGATAGGTTATATTTCAGGGAAAAGTTCAGCAGAGATCTTAGATACATTAATGAATGATTTTTTCAAAGTTGAAACGGCAGTAACTCATCAATTACCTCAATTTTTCAGTGGCATATGTGTAGCGGTTCTTTGCTCAATATTATTTTTGATAATTAATGTAAAAATGGGAATAGCAACACTTATTGGATTGCCGATTTCTGTTCTACTTCTTACACTCATGCAAAACTTTCAGAAAAAAATTTATTTGAAAACAAAGAAAATGAGGATAAAAGAGGAAGAAGATATAAACGAATATTTGGATACTATTAAGACTCTAAAAGCTTATAACAGCTTAGATGATACATTAACAAAACTTGAAGAAGATATAGACAACTCAAGAAATGCAAATATTAAGAGTGAGAAAGGAGTTGGTTCATTAACTACTATAGCAAGTATGATTTTAAGAATAGGACTTCCTTTGATGAGTTTAGCTGGTTCCTATTTATTTATAAATGGATCTTTGGAAATTGATACATTTTTAATGTTCTTATTTGTAGGCACAAGGATTTTTGATCCATTAGAGCTTGCACTTGTAAATTATACAGGTCTACAAATGGCATCAGTTTCAGGAGAGAGAATCATTAACTTACTTAAGGCTAAACCTATGTCAGGAAATTGTGCTGTAAACGAAAGCAACAAAATTGAAATATCTGATGTTTCATTTTCTTACAAGGAGTCTAAGGTTATCAATAATGTTTCATTAGACATTAATGAGAACGAATTAACTGCTTTTGTTGGTTACTCTGGCTCTGGAAAATCTACACTAATTAAATTAATTTCCAGATTTTATGATCCTAATGAAGGGACAATTAAAATTGGTGGAGTAGATTTGCTAACAGCCGACCCTGATAAATTAATGGATAAATTTTCTGTCGTTTTTCAAGATGTGTATCTTTTTAAAGACACAATTTATAACAACATAAAATTTGGAAATGAAGATGCAAGTAAAGATGAAATCATGAATGCTGCAAAAATGGCAGGAGCTTATGACTTTATAGTCAATAAAGATGATGGATTTGACACTATGATTGGACAAGGAGGAGCGACTCTGTCTGGAGGTGAGAAACAAAGAATATCAATAGCGAGAGCAATATTAAAAAATGCACCAATAATACTACTTGATGAAGCAACATCTTCACTTGATCCTGAAAATGAACTTATTATACAAGAAGCAATATCAAATTTAATTAAAAATAAAACAGTTGTGGTTGTAGCTCATAAATTAAGGAGCGTAATGGGAGCTGATAAAATTGTTGTTTTAAACAAAGGAAAGGTAGAGGAAGTTGGGAAGCATGAAGAACTTATTAAAAATGAAGGACTATATAAAGACTTATGGAATTATCAAGAAAAGTCTAAAGAATGGAAGATTGTACAGTAACAATCAATTTTAAAGGAGGAAACTTATGAAAACACAAAAGAAATCATCAAAAAACGCAGTTACAGCCGGTGTTTTAATTGCACTTTACTTTGTAACATATTTAGTAATTGGGGCAATATCTATGCCTGTCCCTGTTTTATTTTTACTAATGCCTATGCTTGTAGCACTACTTGCTGCACCAACCTATCATATGCTTCTTGCAAAAACAAAGTCAGCCACCGCTATTGTAATCGCAGCTATCTTACCAAGTATTTTATTAGTTGTAACTGGTCATATTCCAATTGCACCATTAGTGGCAGTGCCTGCCGGAATAATTGCTATGTTAATAGCAAGAGGTGGAAATTATACAGACTTTAAGAAAAATACAATTAGTCATATGTTTTTTTCTCTAAACTTATTTGGAGGATTCTTACCAATTTGGGTTATGAGAGAAGCATTTTTTGAAAGTGTAATAAAAGGTGGCTTAGATCAAAGCTTTTGTAACACAGTAAGAGCATGGAC
>CALHVR010000082.1 GCA_938037005.1 uncultured Leptotrichiaceae bacterium
TGTCCTTTTTTACAATTTCATTAATTTCAATATTGGAAATATTTTTTCAAAATATTATAATTTATGGAAATATAAAATGGGGATATTATGCGATTCCTTCTATATTGTTATTTGATTTATTTTTATTTGTATCTTTAAATAGTTATAAAATGAGAATTAATTTAATGTTAATTTTAATTGGATTAGTTTCATTTTTATTAATAATAGATTACGGTAATAGAGAAATAACTTGGAGTTTAAAAAGAGGAATACCAATAGTTATTACTTTTTATTTATTAAGTTTTATATTTTCATTTGTATGGGATAAACATAAAAAAGAAAGAATAAAAATATTGAATTTTTTTATATTTTTTGTTGGAATATTTCTATTAATTTTGGAAATAATATTAAAGCAAAAATGTACTTGGTCGGTTTGGGCATCAATTCCATTATTTGTTTTGAATATAATGCTTAGATATACATATAAAGCATATAAAGAAGAATTTGAAAGACGACTTCATTTATGATAAAAAAATAAATATTGGATATTATAATATATACTAGACAAATGATTAAATATGTTATATAATTATATAAATAAAATATATGATTGGAGAAATAAATGGATATACATCATTTAAAAATATTTTTTGAAGCATGTAATGAAAAAAGTTTTACAAAAGCTGCTAAAAAATTATATATAAGCCAGTCGGCAGTATCAATTCAAATAAAAAAACTTGAATATACATTAGGATTACAATTAATAGAAAGAAATTCTAAAAATTTTAAATTAACTTTTGCTGGGAAAGAATTATTTAAAATGTCTCAAGATGTATTTGAAAAAATTTCACGAATGGAAAATGAAATGAAGAAAATTTTACAATATAGAAAAGGTAAAATTTCGATTGGAGCAACTCATAATATAGGAGAGCCTGTACTACCAAAAGTAATGGTAGAATTTACAAAGCAAAATCCAGAAATCGAATTTGATTTATACATAAAAAATAGAGAATCGTTAGTTAAGCATTTAAAAGAAGGAACAGTTGATATTGCTTTAATGGAAGAGTTTTTTATTGAAGATAAAGAAATTAAAGTAATTGAAACAGAAGAATATCCTTTTGTTGTCGTAGCAGGGCCTGAAGTTGAAACTTATTCCGATTTGAAAGAAATTCCTTTGTTAAAAAGAGATACATTATTAACAGGAAAATATTTAGATCAATTTGAAAAAATTGTTGGATTCAATTTAGATAGAAGAATTGCGATTAACGGAAGTATAGAAACTATGAAAAATTTAATAAAAAATGGATTAGGATTTGCAGTATTACCCTATTATAGTGTCTATGAAGAAATTATAAAAGGAAGTTTGAAAGTTATACATAGTTTTGATAAATCGGAAGAGAAATTTCAAATTGTGTTAATTAGAGAAAATGAAGATAAAGAAGGTATCAGTAAATTTGTTGATTTTTTAAGTAATTATAAAATAAATAGAGAGTTATTTTTAGATAAAAAGGTGAAATAAAACTTATAAATATAAAATAATTGAAATTAAACGAAAATTATAGTATAATTTATTCGTGAAATAAAAATAGTTAATAAAAAAAGATGGAGGATATATCAATGAGAAAAATTATAGTGGCAGGAAACTGGAAAATGAATAAAACTGCAAGAGAAGCAGCAGAATTTTTTGCTGGATTAAAACCGTTAGTAGCTGATGTTAAAAATGCTGAAATCGTTATAGGAGCACCTTTCACAGCTTTAGAAACAGCAACAAGAGAAACAAAAGGAACAAATATTAAAATAGCAGCTGAAAATATGAATGCTAAAGAAAGTGGAGCATTTACAGGAGAAATTTCACCATTAATGTTAAAAGATTTAGGTGTAGAATATGTAATTTTAGGGCATTCAGAAAGAAGAGAATATTTTCACGAAAGTGATGAATTTATAAATGAAAAAGTGAAAGCTGTTCTAGAAATTGGAATGAAACCTATTTTCTGTATAGGAGAAAAATTAGAAGAAAGAGAAAATAATACAACTGAAGCAGTAGTAAAAGAGCAAATTGTAGGTGGATTAGTGAATGTTACAGCTGAAGAAATGGCAAATGTTGTATTAGCTTATGAACCAGTTTGGGCAATTGGAACAGGTAAAACTGCAACTCCTGAACAAGCTCAAGAAGTACATGCTTTCATAAGAGGATTATTAACTGAATTATATGGAGCGGAAGTTGCTGAAAATGTTACAGTTCAATATGGAGGATCAATGAACGATAAAAATGCGGCAGAATTAATAGCTCAAAAAGATATAGACGGTGGATTAGTTGGAGGAGCAAGTTTAGTTCCAGCAAGTTTCGCTGTTATTATTAAAGCTGGAGATGCTCAATAAAATGAGAAAATTCTAGCTTAGTTTAATAAAATAGGAGGACTAATGTTAGAAACTTTATTAATTGTACTTTTAGTAATATTAGCTATTATTATGGTAGGTGTGATTTTATTACAACCAGATAGAAGTCAAGGAATGGCAAAAAGTATGAATATGGCTGATGTTGAAAAAGAAGGAATAGAGAAATTTACAGAAATTGTTGCAGCATTATTTTTAATAATTGCAGTAATATTTCAAATAATAAGATAATTTTAAAAAATAAATTTTAGAGATTATAAAAAAACTGTACTTACAAATTTAAACGATAAAAGTTTAATAATTGAGTGCAGTTTTTTATTTTTTATGATACAATGATTATATATAAAAAAAATGGAGAAATTATGGATTATAAAAATGAATTTTTAATATTTAAAAATAGAGAAAATTATTATTTAGATACGGCAGCAACATCGCAAAAACCTAAAATTGTGATAGAAAAAATGCGAGAATATTATGAGAAATACAATGGAAATCCAGGGAGAGGATCGCACACTTTATCTGTGGAAGCCTCAGGACTGTTGGATGAAGCAAGGAAAACTGTACAAAAATTTGTGAACACTAAAAAGCGAGAAGAAATTATATTTACAAAAAATACGACAGAATCTATAAATTTAATTGCGTATAGTTATGGTATGGAATTTTTAAAAGATGGGGATGAAATAATTTTAGGAATTTCTAATCATCATGCAAATATTGTGCCTTGGCAATTTGTTGCAAAGAAAAAAAATATAACTTTAAAATATGTTTATTTAGATGAAAAAGGACAATTTGATTTAGAAGATTTTAAAAATAAGTTAAGTAATAAAACAAAAATTGTATCAATTTCAGCAGTTGTAAATGTAACTGGAGTAATTCAACCTATAAAAGAGATAATAGACTTGGCGCATAAAAAAGGGGCAATAACCGTAGTTGATGCAGCTCAATCTATTTTACATTTTAGGCATAATGTCCAAGAATTAAATACAGATTTTTTAGTGTTTTCAGGTCATAAAATATTTGCACCGATGGGGATTGGAGTTTTGTATGGGAAAAAAGAAATTTTAGATAAAATGCCTCCATTTTTATATGGTGGAGATATGATAGAATTTGTTACAGAGCAAGAAAGTACTTTTGCACCACTTCCAAATAAATTTGAAGGTGGAACAAATAATGTTGCAGGAGCAGTAGGTCTTAAAGCTGCAATAGAATTTTTGGAAGAAATTGGATATGAAAAAATAGATGAAATTGAAAATGAATTATCAAATAAAATGTTGAAAGAAATGGAAAAATTAGGAGGAATTGAAACATATTGTACAAAAAATGTAGACAAAGTTGGCGTAATTGCTTTTAATGTGAAAGGTGTGCATTCTCACGATGTTGCGTTTGTACTTGATTCTTTTAATGTAGCGATTAGAAGTGGGCATCATTGTGCCCAACCACTAATGAATTACTTAGGCGTACCATCTTGTTGTCGTGTAAGTTTTAGTATTTATAATACAGAAAAAGATATTGAAAAAGTGATAGAAGGATTAAAAAAAGTGAAGGAGATTTTTGGAGTATGAGTGTAAATTTAGAAAAAATATATCAGCAGACAATATTAGAATATAGTGGGCGAAAAGATGTAAAAAAAGAAATTGAAAATCCGACTTATGTTGAAAGAGGACATAATCCGAGTTGTGGAGATGACTTGACATTATTAATAAAATTAAATGGAGATAAGATAGAAGATGCGAGCTATATTGGAAATGGTTGTGCAATTTCAAGTGCTTCAAGTGCAATGCTTGTAGATTTGATAAAAGGAAAAACAGTGGAAGAAGCACAAGAAAAAGTAGATTTATTTTTTAAAATGATGAGCCTTGATGATGAAAAAAAATTAACAATGGATGAGAATAAAAAAATGGGTGATGCTATTTTGATGGAGTATGTATCAAAAATGCCTGCAAGAGTAAAATGTGCAACACTGACTTGGCATTCGCTTAAAGTTATTTTAGAAAAAGATAATGAAAAATAAAAAATTATAAATAGAGAGGAAAATGATAAAAATGAGAATAAATTATGTTGGAAATTACGAAACTGAAATAGAAAATACGAATATAAAAACAGACAGAAAAGGAGAAATTATGTCGCCTTCAGATATGATGGCTTTATCAGTTGCAGCTTGTGGTATGACAGTTTTGTCATTAAAAGCTGAAAAAGAAAAAATAGCTTTTGAAAATTCTTATGCAGAAGTGTCTAAAGAAACAGACATTAAAGAAAAATTTATGCTAACAAGTTTAACGATTGAATATCATTTGTCTAAAAAATATACAGGAAAAGAAAGAGAAATGTTAGAAAACTCAGTTTACAATAGATGTGTCGTTGGTAGAAGTATTAAAGATGAAGTTAAGAAAAATTATGTTTTTATTTATGATCTAGATTAGTTAGATTATAAAATAATAAAAATAGAAAAAAGCTCAAGTTAAGATAAATTCTCAACGAGAGCTTATTTTTTAAAATTAAAATACAGGGAATCCTTCAGTAGAATATTTTTCTTGTAAGAATTTTTTTACTTTTTCTGAAGTCATTGCTTCTGTTAAATCTTTAATTTTTTTGCTATCTTTGTTATCTTCTCTAGCTACTAAACTTACAGCATATCTTCCTGTTTTATCTCCTTCTAAGAATAATGCATCTTTTGGAGTTTTTCCAATTTTTAACATATGAGATGGCCAGTTAAATACTAAATCCATTTCTTGGTATGCTTGTACTAAAGCTGGAATTTTTACTAAATTAATTTGTAAGTTTTTAGGATTTTCAACAATATCTTTTGAGTTGTATAATCCATCTTTTCCAGCTAATTTAATAAACCCTTCTTTAGCTAAAATTCTTAAAGCTCTATCTTGGTTAGTTGGATCTTGTGGAATTGCAACTTTTGCATCATTAGGAATTTCATCTTTTGATTTGTATTTGTTTGAATAAAAACCAACATAAACATCGTAAATTCCTTTAATTTTTACAAGATTTCCTTTGTTTTTCTCATTGAAAATTTGCATAAATGGCTCATGTTGATGAAAATTTGCATCAAAGTCTTTTGCGTTCAATCCAACATTTGCAGTAACATAGTCAGTTAAAACTGTAAGTTCAACTTTATAACCTTTAGCTTCAAGATCTGGTGTTGCAATTTTTACAATTTCGTCCATAGGATAGCTAGCTGCTGCTATTTTAATAGTTTTATCCTCTTTAGAACATGCAAGGGCAAGGATAAATAACCCTAAAATTAACATAAATTTCTTTAACATTTAAAAATCACTCCTTTTTTTATCTAATTTTTTTGAAATTTTGTTACCAGTAAATTGAATAATAAAAACAATAATAATCATAATTGTTACAGCTTTGTATATTGCTGTAAAATTGTATTCGTTATAACCGTATCTCATTGCGTAGTCACCAATTCCACCACCACCGACAATTCCCATAACAGTAGAATATGAAATAAAGCTAATAATTGAAGATGTCAGTCCTAAAACTAAACTACTTCTTGCTTCCACTAATAAAAAATGCCAAACAAGTTGAAATGTTGTAGCTTTTAATGAGATTGCTAAATCTATAATATTGTGGTTTACATCGTAAAAAGATTGTTCCACAAAACGAGCGTAAAGAGCAACTGCAATGAAGCAAATTGGAAAACTTGCCGGAAGCAATCCAAATGCCGTACCAAAAACTAACCTTGTTAATGGTATAATTACGATTACAAAAATTATGAATGGGAAACTTCTTACGATATTTACAAAAAGATTAAAAGGTATATATAGCCACATATTTTCTTTTAATCCTCCTTTTTTTGTAAGGAATAAAATAGAACCTACGGGTATTCCAGCAAAAATAGCAAAAATTATTGGAAATAAAATCATAATAAATGTATCTCGTATTGATAAAATTAATTCTAAATCAATCATTTTAATACCTCTTTTATATAATCAGAATATTTTTTGTTATTTGAAAAATTATTTTTACGGTCAATATTAAAATTGTCAGTAATATTACCTTTTTCAATTACTAAAACACGATTACACACTTTTTTTATACTATCTAATTCGTGTGACACAAAAATAATGGTTGTTTTGTAAGTTTTATTGATTTTTAAAAGTAAATCTAATATTTCATTTTTTGTATTTTGGTCTAAAGAAGATGTAATTTCATCACAAAGAAGTAAATTTGGTTTGGTAATAAGAGATCTCGCAATAGCAACTCTTTGTTTTTGTCCTCCACTTAATGATGAAATATTAGAATATTTTTTATCTAATAAATTTACTACTTCTAAATTTTCATTGACTTTTTCTCTAATCCAACGATTACATTTCTCTTTTTGTAAAATTAAAGGAAGTGCAATATTATCAAATACATTTTTATTGTAAAGTAAATTAAAATCTTGAAAAATATAAGAAGATTTAATTTTTTCATTAAAAATGACTTCCCCTTTATCTGGAGTAATTAAATTTTGTAAAATTTTTAAAATTGTACTTTTTCCACTTCCAGACTCTCCAATTATTCCTAAAATTTCTCCTTCATTAATAGAAAAATTTACATTTAAAGAAAAATTAGTAAAATTTTTTTCAATATTTTTCATTAAAATCATAGGATTCCTCCTAGTATATTTTTATATACAACTATTATATATTTTGATTATACCAAAGTAAATTGAAAAAAACAATAGTTATTTAAAGAAAATTTCTAAAATTTTTAGTAAACAAAATGTGATACCACTCGCAATAACAGGACCTGCTGCAACACCACGAAAAAAAGTGACACCTATTATAGTTCCAATTACAAGAGAAACTGTAATTTCAGGTTGACCGTGTAATAAATTTACACCCCTAGCAGATAAAAGTGAAACCCCAATTCCACTAATGATTGCAACCCAACCAATTGGAGATTTAAAAGCATTTAGCAAATGTTTGAAACCAATTTCTTTTGTCGCGATAGGAATTAAAATGGCAACAGTTATTACCATAACTCCCCAATTTATTCCTTTTTGTCTTAATATTGACATAAAATTTCTTGTAAACGGAAGAAATTTTAATACCATAACAAAAATTGTAGGATATACGATTGATAGATTTTTACTAATATACCCAACAATTAAAATAATAAATAAAAATATCCAACTTTCCAATGTAGTCCTCCTTAAAAAATATATAAATAGTTTATAATAAAAATGAAAATTGTGCAAATTTAAAAAAGAAAGAATGGCATAAAAATAAGACAAAATATTAAAAATATAAAATATTTTCATTGAATTTTGTCTTTAAAATTAAGATAGTATAAAAAATTGATAAAAAGTTTATTTTTTAATTTTAGAATAAATTATTGTTCCAATAAATGCAAAAAATGAAATTAATGATATATGAGTCATAAACACTAAGCCAGCATTTAGAAATACTGACATTAAATTATTAGCAATTCCATATCCCATTATACAAACAGACGGCATTAAAGAAGCGGCTACTGCTACACCATATAAAATATTATCACTAATATTTTTAGTTTTTCCGATTATAGCTGCAATACCACAGAAAGATCCAATTAAAATATCAAAATAAGAAAATGATGTTTTGTTTAATGAAAATTTTATATTTTCTGGGATAAAAGAAAATTTAAAAAAAATAGTTGAAATAATAAGACTAAATAATAAAAATATTGTAAATTGTTTAAAAAAATTAAAAGCCATTTTTTTATTTTTGGTAGCAACTGAAAATCCAAAACCTTGAGCTGGACGGATAAAAGGTGCCAACAATTTTCCACCGACGATTAAAGTGGCAGAGTTTAAAATTAAACCAACACAAATACAGATTGCAGAAGTAGAAAGTGTTAAAAGTAATTCAAGTGAAATATTTTTATCTTTTAAAATATTTTTTGTTAAATTTTCATATTTATTCATAAATTAAACTCCTTATTTTATTTTTGTTATATATTTTAACATAAAAGAATTATTATGTGTAGTTAAATTAAAAAAATATGATATAATAAGTTTGAGATTCAAAAAAAGGATTATGAATTGAATAGTGAGGAGAATTTTATGAAAAAAGATATGAAAAATTATATAGAAAGTATTAATTTAGAAAAAGTAGAAAAAATGACTGCAATAAAGAAAAATTATATTGAAGGATTGGTTGATTTTGAAACGGCAAAAGAGGAAATTATAGCAACTTTTAATACGATAACTCCAGAGGAATTCGCATATTCTGAACAAAAAATGAAGGAAATGGGATATACTGATATGGAGATGCACGAAAAAATGAATAGTTTAATTGAACTTTTTAGAAATAAAATTGTGCAAGAAGAAAACAAATTAGCAAAAGGGCATCCAATAAAAACTTATATTGAAGAAAATACAGCTACAAAAAAATTGATAAAAGAAATAGAAGAAAAAACTGAAAGATATAAGGAAAATGGTAAATTTATAAAAAATGAATGGCTTGAGCTTTATGATAAATTATATCAATTTAATACGCATTTATCTAGAAAACAACATCAGTTATTTTCAATGTTAGAGAAAAAAGGTTTTGATAGACCGTCAAGAATAATGTGGACATTTGATAATGCAGTAAGAGATAATATAAATTCTGCTATTCGTATGCTAAATGAAGAAAATGTTGATGAAAAAGCATTTTTTGAGCAACAAAGTATAGCGATTGAATTGACATTAGATATAATGGACAAAGAGGAACAAATTTTGTATCCTACATCACTAAAATTAATTTCAGAAGACGAATTTAAACAAATGAGAAAAGGTGATGATGAAATAGGATATTGTTTGATTGAAAAACCAACAGAATTTTATTTTATTGATAAGGAAGAGGAAAAAATAAAAGAAAAAATTATTGAAAATAAAGTTGAAAATACGAGTGGAAATAATTTTATGAATGATTTGGCAGGGCTTTTACAAAAATATGGAATGACAGGTAATAAAGAAGAAGATCAAAGTAATGAAAATTTAGAAAATAAAATATTTGATGTAAAACAAGGGAAATTAACATTGGAACAAATTAATTTAATTTTTCAACATATGCCCGTTGATTTATCTTATGTAGATGAAAATGATTTAGTGAAATTTTATAGCGATACAAAACATAGAGTTTTCCCAAGAAGTGCTGGAGTTATTGGTAGAAATGTAAAAAATTGTCATCCAGCAGAAAGTGTAGATTCTGTAATGGAAATAATTGATAATTTTAGAAGTGGAAAGCAGGACGAGATAGACTTTTGGATTCAAACACCAAAAGGGAACTTTATTTATATTTACTATGTGGCAGTAAGAGATGAGAACGGTAAATTTAGAGGAGTCCTTGAAATGATGCAAGACGCTACAAAAATTAGAAGTTTAACGGGTCAAAGAAAAATAGTTACTTGGGAAAATGAGAAAAAAGCATTTGAAAAAGATAATGAAAAAATAAAGCAAGTTGAGGAAAAATCTCAAGAAGAGAGTATTTCAATTGAAAAAGAAAATTATGGATTAACAAAAGATACAATTATTGGAGATATTGTAGAAAAATATCCGTATATTAGAGAATTTATGCCAACAGTTTCAAACGAATATAAGAAAATTACGAATCCTATTCACTTTACTATAATGAGAAAAGTGGCAAGACTAGATATGATTGCTGCAAGAGGTGGATTTACAGTAGAAGAATTAATAAAAATAATTAGCGATAAAATAACAGAAGAAGAAAGTAAGGGAAATTAAAAAATTATTACTTAACTTGAAAACAAAATAGAAAGAAAATTTTAAATAGATAAATTAGAGTATATGAAAAAATATAGGAGCTGAAAATATGAAAATTTATACAAAGTATGGAGATAAAGGGAAAACAAAATTATATGGTGGGGACACAGTAAGTAAAACGAATGTAAGAGTGGAAGCGTATGGAACGATGGACGAGTTATGTTCGTTAGTTGGACTAATAGTTGCAGAGATGAAAGAATATATAGAGTTAAAAGATTTAGTGGAAGAGGTTGAAGAAATACAGCAACAGTTATTTGATTGTGGAAGTGATTTGGCAACACCAAGAGAGCTTAGACCGTATAAACAAACATCAGATATGATAGAATTTTTAGAAAATAAAATAGATGAGTATGGAGTACAATTACCTAAATTAGAAAAATTTATAATTCCGGGAGGACATAAAGTTTCAGCTTTATTTCATCAAGCAAGAACAATGACAAGAAGGCTGGAAAGAAGAATAGTTGCTGTAATTGAATCAGATGAATTAGTAAATCTGGTAGGACAAAAATATATAAATAGATTGTCGGATTACTTTTTTGTTGTAGCTAGACTTGTGAACATGAAAATGGGTGTGGAAGATACAGTTTATACTAAAAGTGCAAAAGTGATAAAGTCATCACCAGGACAAAATAATGAAAAATAACGAAAATTTATAATATTTTTTGTTAATTTAGTAAAAAATGATAAAATAAGATAATAAAAAATATAAAGATTAAAAATAGGAGAAATTATGGAAAAAATAATTGGAATGAATCCAGTACTAGAAGTATTAAGATCAGATAGAAACGTAGAAAAATTAGAAATTTACAAAGGAATTAGAAAAGATACAATTAAAGAAATTTTAACTTTAGCGAGTAGAAGAAATATAAAAGTATTTTATACGGATAGAAGGACTGAAAATTCGCAAGGAGTTGTTGCTTTAGTTTCCGAGTTTGATTACTATGTAGATTTTATTGAATTTCTTGAAAAAGTACTTAGAAAAGATAAATCAATAGTTGTTATATTAGATCAAATACAAGATCCAAGGAACTTTGGTGCAATAATAAGAAGTGCAGAATGTTTTGGGGTTGATGGAATTGTAATTCAAGATAGAAACAATGTGAAAGTAACTGAAACAGTTGTAAAATCATCAACTGGAGCGATAGAGCATGTTGATATAATAAAAGTTACGAATATTGCTGATACGATAGACAAATTTAAAAAATATGGGTACACAGTTTATGGTGCTGAAGCTAATGGAGAAAAATATTATTATGAGGAAGATTACCCAAATAAAGTTTGTTTAGTTTTAGGTAGCGAAGGAAATGGAATGAGAAAAAAAGTTAGAGAACATTGTGATAAGATTGTAAAAATTCACTTAAAAGGGCAAATAAATTCATTAAATGTTTCTGTTGCAGGTGGAATTATTTTGTCTGAGATGGCGAAATAAAATTTGACTATTTTATAGAATTATGATAAGATTTTCTTAGAAAATAAACGAAATAAAATATGGAGGTCTGTAATGGGATTATTTGATTTTTTAAAGAAAAATAAAGAAGAAAAAGTTCAAGTATTTGAAGGGAAAATATTAGCTCCTATTTCAGGGAGAATATTACCGATAGAAGAAGTACCTGATGAAGTATTTGCACAAAAAATGGTAGGAGATGGAGTAGCTATAGAACCATTTGAATCAGGAGTAATGGTAGCACCGGCTGCGGGAAGATTAGAAAAAATCTTTGAAACAAATCATGCTTTTAGTATTGTAACTCCAGCAGGAATTGAAATTTTTGTTCACTTTGGAATGGATACAGTAAAATTAGAAGGACAAGGATTCGAAAGATTAGTAAATGAAGGAGATATAGTAGAAGCAGGAACTCCATTAATCAAATACGATTATGAATTTTTAAAAGCTAATGCTAGTTCAATTATTACACCTGTAATTATTTCTAACTACGACGATTACTCAAATTTAGGTAAAAAAGATGGAAATGCGGAAGCAGGAAAAACAGTTGTATTAGATATAACTAAATAAGAAAGGAGCTTTCAAAAGTGAATTGCACCAAAAATTTTGACTACAGAATTGGAGGTGCAGTTCAATAAGCTTCTTTTTTTATTAATTATAAAAAAGGTAGATTTAAAAATATAAACAATAATTTGAAAAAAACAAGAAAAAATGATATAATTATGATAATAGACAAGAAGGTGTTTAGAGTAAGTAATTGTAAAATTTTTTCTTTTTTATATTACATTATGATACTTAAAAAATATTAAAAAGATTCTTTTTTTAATGAGAAAATTTTACTATTATTTGCTCCCTTCTTGAAATAAAAAAAACAGGAGGAAATTATGTTTGATGAAAGAGTTTACGGATTTAATGTAGGAAATCAAAAAATAAAAATAAGTACAGGGAAAATTGCAAGGCAAGCTGGTGGATCGGCAATGATTCAAGCAGGAGGAACAGTTTTATTAGTTACAGCAACAAGAAGTAAAGATGTAAAAGATGGACAAGATTTTTTCCCATTAACAGTTGACTATATTGAAAAATTTTATGCTTCGGGGAAATTTCCAGGAGGATTTATAAAAAGAGAATCAAAACCATCAACTGATGAAATTTTAATTTCAAGATTGGTAGATAGACCAATAAGACCACTATTTCCAGATGGATTTTTAAATGCAGTACATATTGTAATTACTGTAATGTCGTTTGATGGAGTAAATAAACCTGAAAACTTGGCAACGATAGGAGTTTCGGTTGCTTTAGGATTGTCTGACATTCCATTTGTAGGAACTGTAGCGGGAGTGACTGTAGGTTATATAGATGGAGAATATATTTTAAATCCAACTGAAGAACAATTAAAAATTTCGGAAGTACATTTATCAGTTGCTGGGACAAAAGATGCAGTAACAATGGTAGAAGCTGGAGCTAAAGAAGTTTCGGAAGAAGTAATGTTAGAAGCGATAATGTTTGGACATGACAGAATTAAAGAAATTTGTGCTGAGCAATATAAATTCTTATCGCAATTTGAAGTAACAAAATATGAATTTGAAAAAGCTGAAGTTGATGCAGAAGTAAAAGAATATTTAGATAATTTTGTAGGAAAAGTAAAAGAAGCAATAATGGTTCCGGGGAAATTAGAAAAATATGAAGCAATTGATAATTTAGAAGCGGAATTATTTGAAGGGTTTGTTGCAAAATTTGAAGCTGAAGGAAGAGAATTTCCGGAAGAATTAGAAAAAGTATTTAAAAATTATTATCACGATATAGAGAAAAAAGTTGTGAGAGATGCGATTTTATATGAAAAATATAGAGCAGATGGGAGAACAACAACAGAAATAAGACCTTTAGATGTGGAAATTGATACTTTACCAATGCCACATGGATCGGCATTGTTTACAAGAGGAGAAACACAAGCATTAGTAGTTGCAACTTTAGGAAGTAAAGAAGATGAACAAATTGTAGATTTAATGGAAGGAGAAACAAGTAAAAAATTCTTCTTACATTATAATTTCCCACCATATTCAGTAGGTGAAGCTGGATTTATGAGAGCACCAGGAAGAAGAGAGTTAGGGCATGGGAACTTAGCAGAAAGAGCTTTAAAATATGTAATGCCATCACAAGATGAATTTCCGTATACAGTAAGGTTAGTTTCAGAAATTACAGAATCAAATGGATCGTCATCACAAGCAAGTATTTGTGGAGGGTCGTTAGCATTAATGGCAGCTGGAGTACCAATAAAATCTACTGTTGCCGGAATTGCAATGGGACTTGTTAAAGAAGGAGATACGTTTACAATATTAACTGATATTCAAGGGTTAGAAGATCATTTAGGAGATATGGACTTTAAAGTGGCAGGAACTAGAAATGGTATAACTGCAATTCAAATGGATATAAAAATTGAAGGAATTACAAGAGAAATTATGGAAATCGCTTTAAAACAGGCACTTGAAGGAAGATTATTTATAATTGATAAAATGGAAACAGTTATAGATAAACCAAGACCAGAAGTTTCAGAAAATGCACCAAAAATTGAGATGTTAAAAATAGACCCTAACAAAATTTCTGTATTAATTGGACCTGGTGGAAAAATGATAAAATCAATTATTGAAGAAACAGGAGTTTCGATTGATATAGAAGATGATGGAAGTGTGGCAATTTATGGAAAAGATCCTGAAATGATGAAAAAAGCGTTAGAATTAGTTAAACTTCAAACACAATCAGTTGAGTTGAATGCAGTTTATGAAGGAAAAGTTACAAAACTTGCTAAATTTGGAGCTTTTGTAGAAGTGTTGCCGGGGAAAGAAGGATTATTACATATTTCAGAAATTAGTAATAAAAGAGTAGCTAAAGTTGAAGATGTTTTAAAAGAAGGTCAAATTGTGACAGTTAAAGTTATAACTCTTGAAGATGAAAATAAATTTAATTTAAGTATGAAAGCGTTAATAACTGATGAGGGAAAAAATGAAACAGAAAAATAAAGTGATATTAGTAATAAGTTTATTATTCGCTTTAATGTCTTGCACATCAATTTCTAAAAATGGAAAAGTAGGAGCATTAAATCCTGCTTCAAAATATTGTTTAAAAAAAGGTGGAAAATTTGAAATAAGAAAAACTTATGCAGGTTCAGAGTATGGAGTTTGTAAATATAAAAATGAAAATGAAGTGGAAGAGTGGGAATATTTTAGAAACAATAACAAAAAATAGGAGAAAGTTATGAATTTACCTAATAAATTAGCAATGTTAAGAATGATTTTGATAATTCCGTTTGTGTTAATAATGCAAGTTGCGTTGTCAACAGATAATGTATCTTTAGAAATATTTACGAGATTAATTGCAACAATTATATTTGTGGGAGCAGCAATTACAGATTATTTTGATGGGAAAATAGCTAGAAAATATAATATGATTACGAATTTAGGGAAATTAATAGATCCTTTAGCAGATAAACTTTTAGTAATTTCAGCGATGGTTGTTTTTACAAAATATGATAGGCTTAGTTTATGGATTGTTTTAATTATAATTTTTAGAGAATTATTAATAACAGGATTAAGATCGATTGTAGCAGCAGAAGGAATTGTTATAGCGGCAGAAACGTTAGGAAAATGGAAAACAACGACACAAATGATAGCTTTGACTATTATGATTTTATTACCTACAAGTGGATTTGTAAACAATATTTTGATGATAATACCGTTGATATTAACAATTCAGTCAGGCGTAGAATATGTTATGAAATCAAAAGAAATTTTAATAAAATAAATGTTGTATATGAAATAGATTTACAATAAGAAAGGAAATAAATGTTATCAATATTTTATAAAATGGTAGATTTTTATTCTATATTAATTGTTATAAGTGTTTTGGCATCTTGGGTTGATCCGATGTATAAAATGCAGATTTTTAATACAATTAGAAAACTTACAGATCCGTATTTGAGAATATTTAAAGTTATAATACCAATAGGTAATGGTGCAATAGATATTTCACCAATTATAGCTTTATGGATTTTGAATATAATAAAAAGATTATTAGTGAAGTTGGACTTTTGGC
>CALHVR010000083.1 GCA_938037005.1 uncultured Leptotrichiaceae bacterium
TATTAGGAGGAAAAATGAATTTTTTTGGTTTAGAAATTGGATTTAACGAATTATCTTGGTTAGGATATTTAATTTTTAATTATACTTTTATCTTATTAGTTTATAGATATTGGGGAAAAGTAGGATTATTACTATTTGTACCATTATCTGTAGTTTTGGCAAATATTCAAGTTTTAAAAATGATGCATTTATTTGGAGTAGAGACGACAATGGGGAACATTGCGTTAGGTGGAGTATTTTTAATATCGGATATTTTATCTGAAATAGAAGGTAAGAGATTTGCTAAAAAGCTAGTAACAATGGGATTTGTAACAATGGTATTTACAACAATAGTAATGAAATGGGCAGTAACAATTACACCAGCATCTATTGATACGTTCCAACCACATTTAAACGCAATATTTGGAGCTAATTTCTTAGAATTGTCAGTAATAAGAGTAACATTAGCTAGTTTAACAGCATTTGTTATATCACAATTATTTGATGTTTGGGCATACCAAGTAATTAGAAAATGGAAACCTGATTATAAAGATATATGGATAAGAAATAATTTTAGTACAGTTATTGGACAAGTAATTGATAATTCATTATTTACAATATTAGCTTTTGCTGGAACACCTGGAATTGGAATTAAAGAATTAATTATTATCGCTTTTTCAACTTATTTCTTAGAAATATTTATCTCTGTAATGGATACACCATTTGTGTATATTGCTGCTAAATGGCATAAAGAAGGAAAAATAAAAGAATTAAAATAAAATATATTCTCATATCTTCATATATTGAAAAAATTATATCTGTATGGTAAAATATAAGTAATAAAACTAAGGAGAGTTTATATATGAAAAAGAAGAAATATATCTTACTTCTATTCTCTTTATTATTTTTAAACAATATTTATGCAGATGAAACTAACAAAGTTAGATGGGAATTTGTAGATTTGTTTGCAGATATCAATAAAGATAATGTTAAAGATGTAATAAAAGTTCAATATTATGAAAATAATGATAAAGTTATTGTAAAATTTACACCTACTATTACAAATGGTAAAAAATATGAAACTATTGATAAAATTTTTGATAGAGCTACTTTTGAAACAGAATTTCATCCATTTGTAAATAATTTAATTCAAGAGTATTCAAAAAAAGAAGAAATAAGTATAGAACAAAATAATCAAGCAAAAAATTTGAAAGATTCATATGTTAATATAGAGAATGAAAAAAATATTGCTGAAATTAAACAAACAAAAACAAATACTTCTAAATTAATAAAAGGTCCTTATAATTACAAAGAGTATTATTTGAAAGATAGACCAGATAATTTAACATTTGATTATAAGTATAAAAAAAATTCGCCTATAGATATGGATGAATTTCTGTTTATAAAATCAACAGTAAGTATTAAACAAGAACCAAAAGTAAATTCAAAAGTGTTAAAAATAGCAACTTATACAAACAAATATAAAGTCGTTGGGAAAATTACTGTAGCAGGAACAAAAGGAAACACAGATTGGTATGAAATTTATTTTGATGGAAAATTAGGCTATATACCAGCTAATTCAAATATTGCAATTAAAAGAACATTTGATTGGCACGATATGATAAAAAAAATAGAAAAAACAAATAAATTTATAAAAGAAGCAATAGATAATAATCAAAAAATATATGTTTTAGACGATTATACTCCATTAGGTGGAGGAAGTGGACAATTTAAAGATAAGTTTGGAAATAGAGAAAATCAAAGTGAAAAAGGATATTTAACTCCTGAAATGAAAGAATTTATAAATATTCCAGATAGATCGCTTATGACAATTTTAGATGAAACAACAAAATATATTAAAGTTAAAATTGATTTCTATAATGGTGTATTTTATATTAATAAAAACGTTAAAAAACTTTTAAAAGACAGTGGAATAAAAAGTGTAGTGACAAGATTTATTTATATTGATAGATCAAGTCAAAATGAAATGATAGTTGAAAAAAATGAAAATTCTAACACTTGGAATGTGGTAACTTCATCATTTGTAACAACAGGAAAAGATTCAGGAATATCTTATGCAACACCATATGGTGCGTTTTTAATAGCATATTCAAAACCTGTAATGCAATATACAAGTGATAAAGATCATACACAAGTTATTGGTGATGCAAAAAATGCAATTAGATTTAGTGGTGGTGGTTATATGCATAGTATACCTGCAGTTTTTGAACCAAAAGCTACAATAAATCAAAGAAAAGCTATTACAGCAAGTAAGATAGGTACTTATTCTGAATCACATAAATGTGTTAGACATTATGATGATCAAATTAAATTTATTTATGATTGGCTTGGAAATAGTAGTCCGGGACATAAATACGGTTATAGAACACCAATAGTCCCTACAATTATGCTAGTTAAATAAAATATTAAAAAAGATGAGAAAACTCATCTTTTTTTTGAGGATATAACTTTCTTCTAATTTATATAACATATACATAATAATTTTTCTCATATTGATAAAATCTCAAATTATAGTTATATTAAAAGGATAAGAAAAATTCCTATCCTTATATGTATTATTTTTAAAATTAAAATATAATAATTGATATATACTATCTTAATTTTATTTATTTTTTATCAACAAAAACAACTTTTTTTACATCATCGTATGTTTTTGCAAAATGAAAAGTCATATCATCTAGTATTTCTTTTGGCAATTCCTCTGTATCCATTTTATTTTCATTAGGAAGAACTACATCTCTTATTCCTACTCTATGAGCAGCAATAACTTTTTCTTTTACACCACCTATTGGTAAAACCTCTCCTGTAATTGTTATTTCTCCAGTCATTGCTACATCTTGCCTAACTTTTTTATCTGCCAAAACAGATACTAAAGCTGTTGTGATTGTTATTCCAGCAGATGGTCCATCTTTTGGAGTAGCACCTTCCGGAAAATGTAAATGAATATCCGTTTTTTCATAAAATTTATCTTTTATTCCAAATTTATTTTGTGCATGTCTTACAAATGAATACGCTACTTTTGCTGATTCTTGCATAACATCTCCAAGTTTCCCTGTTAATTGTAATCGTCCTTTTCCTTCCATATTTACAGCTTGAACTTCTAACATCGTTCCTCCTACTGCTGTCCATGCAAGTCCATTGACTACTCCTAATTTACCAGTTTTACTTGCTTTTTTATCTTCTCTAACTTTTGGATTTCCAAGATATTTTTTTATATTTTTATCCGTTATTGACATTTTTTTAGTTTCAGTTGTTAAAACTTCTCTTGCCATTTTTCTAAACATTTTTGAAATTTCTCTTTTAAGATTTCTAACTCCTGCTTCTCTCGTATATTCATTTATTATTTTAAATATTACTTTATCAGTAAATGTTACTTTATAATCTTTTAATCCATTTTCTTCTTGTGATTGAGGTATTAAATATTTTTTTGCAATATTTAATTTCTCAAATTCAGTGTATGAATCAATATAAATAATTTCCATTCTATCTCTTAATGGTCCAGGTATTCCACCTAAATCATTTGCTGTACAAATAAAGAATACATTTGATAAATTAAATGGATGATCAATATAATGGTCTTCAAATGTATGATTTTGTGCTGGATCTAATACTTCTAACATTGCTGAAGCTGGATCTCCTCTAAAATCTGAAGCCATCTTATCAATTTCATCAAATAAAACCACTGGATTATTTACTCCTACTTGTTTTATTGCATTAATTATTCTTCCCGGCATTGAACCAACATAAGTTCTTCGATGTCCTCTTATTTCAGATTCATCTTTAACACCACCTAAAGCTATTCTAACAAATTTTCTGTTCATCGAACGAGCTATAGAAGAAGCAAGTGATGTTTTCCCTACTCCTGGAGGGCCTACTAAACAAATTATTGTCCCTTTTAATGAATTATTTAATTTTTTCACTGCTAAAAATTCTAAAATTCTATTTTTTACTTCTTCAAGTCCATAATGATCTTCATTTAAAATTTTCTCAGCTTTTAATATATCTATTTCATCTTTTGTAGATTTTCCCCAAGGTAATTCTAATACTGTTTCAATATAACTTCTAATAACTCCTGACTCTGCCGAAAAATCAGGCATTTTTTTCATTCTTCCTACTTCTTTTTTTAATTTTTCTTTTAATTCCTTGGTTATTTTAGCTTTTTCTATTTTATAATCAAGTTCATCTACTTCGTCGTCAACGCTAAAGTCTTCCCCCATTTCCTCTCTCATAGCTTTTATTTTTTCTCTTAAATAATAATTTTTTTGAACTTCATTCATTTGTTCTTTAACTTTTAACTCTATCTCTCTTTCAAGATTAAAAATTTCTATTTCTCTTTCAATAACGCTTATAATTTTATATGCTCTAGTTTCAATATCTAAAATTTCTAACAATTCTTGTTTTAATTTTAACGCTACAGCTAAATGAGTACAAATTAAATCAAAAGTTCTATCTATATTTTTCATATCTTGTATATTAAAAATTACATCTTGTGAAACTTTTTGAGTTATTTTAGCATAATCTTTAAATACATCTATTACTCTTCTTTTTAAAGCTTCACCTATATTTTCTTCAACAGGTTTTGAAAAAACTTCCTCATAATCTACGTACTGTACACCGTTTGTTTCTTCAAATTTATTTATTATTACTCTATGTTTTGCTTCAACTAACACCTTTACTGTTCCATTAGGCATTTTTACATTTTGAATTACATGTACTAACACACCAACTTCATAAACATCTTCAGGTAATGAGGGGTCTTCTATATCCGCATCTTTTTGACTAGAAAGTATTAATTTGTTATCAAACTTTTCTAAAGCTACATTTAAACTATTTAAACTTGCTTCTCTACCAATAAATATTGGTGTTACAACTCCTGGGAATACTATTAATTCTCTAGTTGCTATAAACGGTTTTTTTAACATTCATATTCCTTTCTTTACTTTATAATTACTTTATCTTTATCTTCTATTGTCTCTTTTGTAATTAAAACTTTAGATACTTTGTCCATAGAAGGTATTTCATACATAAGGTCTGTCATAACATTTTCAATTATTGATCTTAAACCTCTTGCTCCAATTTTTCTTTTTAAAGCTAATTTTGCTATTTCTTCTATTGCTTCAGATTCAAACTCTAACTCAACATTCTCCATTTCAAAATATTTTTTATATTGTTTAACTAATGAATTTTTAGGTTCTGTTAATATTTTGATCATAGCTTTCTCATCTAACCCATGTAAAGCTGTAATAATTGGTAATCTTCCTATTAATTCTGGAATAAGACCAAATTTTACTAAATCTTCAGGTAACACATTTTCAAATAAAGTTAAATCATCTAATTTTTCAACATTTTTACCTTCTAGCCCAAATCCTATTTTTTTTTCATTAACTCTATTTTTTACTTTACTTTCAAGTCCTTCAAAAGCTCCACCCACTATAAATAAAATATCTTTTGTGTTTATTTCTAACATTTCTTGGTTTGGATGCTTACGTCCGCCTTGAGGTGGAACACTTGCTACCGTACCTTCAATTATTTTTAATAATGCTTGTTGTACTCCTTCACCAGAAACATCTCTAGTTATAGACATATTTTCTGATTTCCTAGCAATTTTATCAATTTCATCTATATAAATTATTCCATGTTCAGCTACATCTATATCATAGTCTGCTGCTTTAATCAATTTTAACAGTACATTTTCTACATCATCTCCAACATATCCTGCTTCTGTTAATGTAGTCGCATCTGCTATAGCTAACGGTACATTCAATATTTTTGCTAAAGTCTGTGCTAATAATGTTTTTCCACTTCCTGTAGGTCCTACTAACAACACATTTGATTTTTGTAACTCAACATCATTATTATCATTTTGCATTTTATGTGTAATTCTTTTAAAGTGATTATAAACGGCAACAGAAAGAACTTTTTTTGCTCTTTCTTGCCCAATTATATATTCATCCAATTTTTCTTTTATCTCTTTAGGTTTAATCAAATCAATTTCTGTATCTTTATCATAAACTTTGTCTTGATCTATTTCATCTTCTAACATTGCCATAGAATCTTCTATACATTGATCACAAATAAAAGTATCTCCCTCTGGACTTGCTATCAATTTAAATACTTCGTCTTCAGTACTTCCACAAAATGAACATTTATGCTGTTTTTTCTTAGCCACTTAATTCACCTCATTTTATAAAACTTTATCTATTAATCCATAATTTACTGCTTCCTCAGGCGACATAAAATTATCTCTTTCGGTATCTTTATAAATTTCTTCTATCGCTTTTCCTGTTCCTTCAGATAGTATTTTACTTGTCAATTCTTTCATTCTTTCGATTTCTTTTGCTTGAATTTGAATGTCTGTTGCTTGACCTCTTGCTCCACCTAAAGGTTGATGTATCATAATTCTTGAATTTGGTAAAGAATATCTCTTACCTTTTGTTCCAGCACTTAATAAAACAGCACCCATACTAGCTGCTTGCCCTACACATATCGTACTAACATCTGCCGTTATATGTTTCATTGTATCATATATTGCAAGTCCTGCAGTAATTACACCTCCAGGACTATTAATATACATTACAATATCTTTCTCTTTATCTTGTGCATCTAAAAATAATAATTGTGCTACAATTGCATTTGCCATATTATCTTCAACTTCACCACTAACAAATATTATTCTATCTTTCAAAAGTCTAGAATAAATATCATAACTTCTTTCTCCACGACCATCATTTTCTATAACTATTGGACTATACATCTTAACCCTCCTATATTTTATTATTTAGCGTTTTCCACTAAAAATTCTATTGTTTTTCTATTTTCTATTTGGAATTTAGTATTATCTATAAACGCTTCATAGTTACCGGCTTTTTTAATATCCGCTATTATCGTATCTTTATCCATTCCATACATTGCTGCCATCATTTCGATTTCATTATTCACTTCTTCTTCTGTTACTTCAATTTTTTCAACTTTTGCAATTTCGCTTAAGATTAAGTCTGTTTTAACTGCTTTTTCTGCACCTTCTCTCATTTGTTCTTTCATTGCTTCAATTGTTTGTCCTGTCATTTCAAAGTATTGTGCTAATGAAATTCCTTGCATTTGCATTTGTTGTGCAAATCTATTAATTTGATTTTCAACTTCTCTATCAATTAAAGCTGAAGGTACTTCTATTTTAGTTGTTTCTAATACAGCCTCTACAACTTTATTTCTTAAATCATTTGAAATTCTTGTTTCTTCTCTTTTCTCTAAATTCTCTTTAGTTTTAACTGTTAATTCTTCTAATGTTTCATGTCCTAATTCTTTAGCTAATTCATCGTCTAATTTAGCTTCCTCAGTTCTTTTAACTGTATTTAATTTTACTTTAAATAATGCTGGTTTACCTGCTAAATTAGCTGCTCCATAATTTTCAGGGAACGAAACATTCACATCAAATTCATCTCCTGCCACATGTCCTACTATTTGATCTTCAAAATTATCAATAAAACTTCCTGAACCTAATGTTAAATCAAATCCTTCTGCTTTCCCTCCATCAAATGCTTCTCCATCTATAAATCCTTCAAAATCAATATTTGCAGTATCATTTAATTCTGCTTTAGTTCCAGCTTCTGTTTCTTTTAATTTACCTGCTCTTTTTCTTAAGCTTTCTAATTCTTCATTTACTTTTTCTTCAGTAACATTTACTGTTTCTCTTTCAACTTTAACACCTTTATATTCTCCTAATTTAATTTCAGGTAATACTGGAATAGTGAAAGTTACTTCAGCTGAATCTTCTTTAACATCAAATTTTTCTAATTTAATATCAGCTATTGGTCTTAAATTGTTTTCAGTTACTGCTTTTCTATATACATCTGAAATTAAATGATTTAAAATTTGTTCGTTAATTTCATTTTTAAATGTTTTTTCTATAACTGATGCAGGTACTTTTCCTGGTCTAAATCCATCAACTTTAGCATCTTTAAAGTGAGTTAAAACATGTTTTTTCATGCTTGCAAATTCTTCTCCATTTAATACTGCTGTTACTTCATATGTTGTTTCGTTTAATTTTTTTACTGTTGTCATTTTATTATATTCCTCCTAAATTTTTTATATACAATTTTTATACATTATATCACTAATATATATTTTTTTCAAACTCAATTTATTTAAAATCTTTAATTTTTAATTCTATATACAAATCACTTCTACCCGACTTAAATACAGGTGTATAAACTATTTCAAATGTTTTATGAATATTTTTTACTTTTAATTTTTGACCTAAATTATAACCAATCACTGATATTATTCTATCATTTTTTTTAATAAACCCTTTAAAATGCCTATTATTTACACCAAATTTTTGAAAACTTATAAATTTTATTCCTTTATCCATAAAATTTGGTTCTTGATTATCAAGTCCAAATGGTGCCAATTTATTAATATCTAATAATTTATTTTTATTTATTTGTTCTATACTCAAATCTGTATCAATAGATAATACTTTTTCCTCTGTTTTTTTATTAGCTTCGCTTAATTTTCTTTTCAAAAAATTTTCAACATCTTTTAATTGATTTTCTGCTATTAAAAATCCTGCAGCTAAATCATGACCTCCAAATCGTTCAAATTTATGCGATGTTTCTTTTAATATTTCAAAAATATTAAGTCCATCAATACTTCTACATGAAGCTTTACCCAATCCATTTTTAATTGATATTAATATAACCGGAATATTATATTTCATTGAAATTCTAGAACAAACTACACCAATTACTCCCGAATGCCAAACTCTACTCTTCATAAAAATATATTTTGGATTTTTTAATTTTTGAATTTTTTCTTCTATTTCATTATATATTTCCATTTCTAAATATCGTCTTACTTTATTAGCTTTTTTCATATCTTCAATTATTGAAAATAGTCTATAATCATCTTCTTGAATAAAAAATTCTACAACTGTTCTTGATTTATCAATACGACCTAAAGCATTAAAAATAGGAGCTATATAAAATCCAATCTCATTTGTTGTTATATTTTTAGAGTTTATTTTCAAATAGTTTAAAATATACCGCATCCCTTTTATTTTAGATTTTTGTAAATTAACAAGACCTTTTTTTATGATTATTCTATTTTCATCAACCATCGGCACAACATCTGCCACTGTACCAATCATTACAATATCTAAATAATCAAATAAAATTTTCTCACTTATTCCAGCTTTTTGATAAACAGCACACGCTAATTTAAAGGCGACACCTACTCCTGCTAAGTTTTTATTTGGATATTTTTTGCTTATTTTTGGATTTATTGTAGGTATATTAAATTCCTTAATTTTTTCATTTTCATGATGATGATCTGTTATAATTATATCTAACCCTATTTTTTTTAACATCAAAACTTCTTCTCTTGTCGCTATTGAAGTATCTACTGTTATAAATAACTTAGTTCCTCTTTTTTCTAAAACTTCAATCATTTTTGATGTTATTGCAGTTCCTTCATGTGATCTGCTAGGCGTGTAATAATCTACCCACAATCCCAATTTTCGTAACACTATGACTAAATATGCAGTAGCAGAAATTCCATCTACATCATAATCACCATAAATCGTAATTTTTTCATTTTTTTCTTTTGCTTTAAGTATTCTGTCTACAACTTTATTCATATCTTCAAATAAGAAAGGATCATGAAAATCCTCCTTATTTGAATTTAAAAATTTATCTACTTCTTTTTTTGTAGTTATATTTCTATTTAATAATAAACTTGTTATTAATCTATTTTCTTTAAATTCATACGCTTTTTTACTTAAATATTTATAATTATAGTTTTTTTGTTCCCATTTCACGAACTATTCACTATCCTTTTGTTTGATTTCATTTAATATTGATGTAATTTTAATCCCGTATTCCACACTATCATCCAAATGAATTCTTACCTCCGGTACAAATCTTATTGATAATTGTAAACCTATTACTTTTCTAAAAAAACCTTTTAATTTTGATAATTCTTCAAATAATTTTTCTTTGTTTATATTATTTTTAAGATCTAAAATTGAAAATGTTAAATCTAAATATCTACCATCATTTGTCATTTCTACTTTATGAATTGAAACTAAATTTTTTATTTTTTCATTTTTTACATCTGTTAATAAAGTCATTCCAATTATTCTTGAAATTTCTTTTTCTAATCCTTTTTTTCTTCTATCATTCATTTTTCTCACCTCATATTTAATTATTTTATCTTGTTAAATAATCAAATTATCTTGGTATTTCTTCCATAATATATGATTCAATGATATCTCCTTCTTTAATATCATTAAAGTCTTTAATTCCCATTCCACATTCTTGACCCATAACTACTTCTTTTGCATCATCTTTAAATCTCTTAAGCGACGCTAATTCACCATCAAACACTATGATTCCATCTCTTAATACTCTAATTTTTGATGCTTTTGTAACTTTACCATCAACTACTAAAGCTCCGGCAATATTACCAACATTTGTGATTTTAAATACTTGTTTTAATTCCATTCTTCCTAAATATACTTCTTTAAATTCAGGATCTAACATTCCAGTCATTGCTTTCTCAATTTCTTCTGTTAAATGATAAATTACATTATAGTTTCTAATTTCTACTCCAGTTTTTTCAGCTTCATTAATTGCTGGCGTTGTTGGTCTAACATTAAATGCAATAATTAACGCATTAGATGCTTCTGCTAATTTAACATCTCCTTCTGTTACAGCTCCGGCACTTGCTTGAATTATATTAATTACCACTTTTTCATTATTCAATTTAGCTAATGATTCTTTTAATGCTTCCACCGATCCTTTCGAGTCAGCTCTTATAATACATTTCAATTCTTTTAATTGTTGTTCATCTAATTCTTGTGATAAACTCTCTAATGAAATATGTTTTTTCTTATTCTGTTCACTAGCTTTTTTCTCATTAGCATAATCTTCTGCTATTTTTTTAGCTTGTTTATCATTATTTACTCCATAAAGTACATCTCCTGCATTTGGAACTATACTAAATCCTGTAATTTCAACTGGTTGAGCTAATCCTGCTTTTTCTATTTTATTTCCTCTATCATCAACCATTGATCTAACTCTACCATAAGTTTCACCAGCAACAAATATATCTCCAATTTCAAGCTCTCCTTCTTGAACTAGTATATCTGCAACTGCTCCCATTTTAGGATCTAATCTTGATTCAATAACTACAGCTTTAACTCTTTTCTTAGGATTTGCTTTAAGCTCTAATAATTCTGCAGTAACTAATATTGTTTCTAGTAATTCTTCTAAATTAATTCTTTGTTTTGCTGAAATTTCTACAAATTCAGTATCTCCACCCCAATCTGGAGCCATTAAACCATATTCTGTCAATTCAGTTCGCACTCTCATAGGATCAGCACCTGGTTTATCAATTTTATTTATTGCGACTATTATTGGTACACCTGCTTCTTTCGCATGTGAAATTGCTTCAACTGTTTGTGGTTTAACACCATCATCCGCAGCAACGATTAATATAGAAATATCTGTTATATTAGCACCTCTTGCCCTCATCTCTGTAAATGCTTCGTGTCCAGGAGTATCTATAAATGTTATTTTTTGACCTTGCCAATTAACTTGATAAGCTCCTATTTTTTGAGTAATTCCTCCTGCTTCTCCAGCAGTTACATTTGTTTGTCTTAAAGCATCAAGTAATGAAGTTTTACCATGATCAACGTGACCCATTATTGTTATTACCGGAGCTCTCAATTCTAAATCTTGTTCCTTGTCTTCAAATTCTAAATGATATTTTTCTCCATAACTCACTTCAACTACTTCTTCTTTTTCTACAATAACTTCATAATCCATCGCAACTTCTTCAGCTTCTTCAAATGATAAAATTGCATTTGCTGTAAGAATTTTTCCTTGCATAAAGAATTTTTTAATAACATCTGAAACATTTATCCCTAATTTTTCAGCCAAATCTTTTATCGCAATTTCTTCTGAAATTGTTATCATTCCAATAGTTTCACCTTCAATTCTAACTATTTCATCTTTAACTTTTTTCTCTTCTTTTTTCTTACCTTTTTTCTTTTTATCATCTTTTCTAAAATCTGATCTAAGTTCTCTTAATTTTTTCTCTTCTTCTTTTTGTTTTTTCTCTTTTTCGTATTTTTTCTTATCGAACTTAGTTCTATTTCCTTTGTTTGATGCTTTTGGTTTTTCACTTGATGGAGTAACAACTGATGCTATTTCATCTTCATTGTTTTTAGGTTTGTTATCTCTTCTAACAAAGTTTCTATTATCTCTTGAAGAAAAGTCCTTATCCTTCCCATCTTTGTTGAAGTTTCTTCTTTCTCCATTGTTATTTCTATCTTTATTAAAATCTTTTCTATCATTTCTATCTTTATTGAAATCTCTTCTTTCGTTTCTTTGACCGTCTCTATTGAAAGTTCTTCTTTCTCCATTATCATTTCTATCTTTGCTGAAATCTCTTCTATCATTTCTTTGACCGTCTCTATTGAAAGTTCTTCTTTCTCCATTATCGTTTCTATCTTTATTGAAATCTCTTCTTTCATTTCTTTGACCGTCTCTATTGAAGTTTCTTCTTTCTCCATTATCATTTCTATCTTTATTGAAATCTCTTCTTTCGTTTCTTTGACCGTCTTTATTGAAGTTTCTTCTTTCTCCATTATCGTTTCTATCTTTATTCTCTTTGTGATAATTTTTTTTATCATTATTTTTATTATCGTTTCTATTTACTCTATTATCATGAGAATTCCTTTTATTTTCAAATACAACTTTCTCTTTCACAATATGTTCTTCTTTTTTTGCAGTCACTACTTTTTTCTCTCCTTTAGATTCTGCCACTTCAGCTTTATTATTGTTATTATTTAATTTACTATTGACTTTTGATTTTACAATTAATACTTCTTTTTCTGTTAATGTGTTTAAATGTGATTTTTTCTCAATTCCCGCTTCATTAACTATTTTTAATAACTCGGTACTTTTCATCCCGTATTCTTTAGCTAAATCGTATATCTTCATCAGTCACCTCCACTTTATTTAATATTCCTCGTACTACTTTTTTATCATATATTCCTATAACATTTACATCTCTATCAAATATTTCAAGTAAACTTTTTTTATTTTTAATAAAGATTATTGAAATTTTATTCTCTTCACTTATTTTTTTAAATTCAGTAATATATTTTTCTTTTATATCTTTCGGTAATATAATTAATTTTACTTTACTTTTTTTCATCAAATCAAGATTATCTTCTACCCCAAATACAAAAAATTTTGAATTTTTCATTGGTTTTATTATATCTAGTATATTTTTTTTTCTATTCTCAATTTTTTTCATTATTTTCATTAACTCAGTTAATTCAATATTATATTTTTTATGTTTTGATAATTTTTCAACACAAATAGCATTTCCACAAATATAAAAACCTCTATTTTGTATTTTCATTTTTTCATCAAAAATATATTTTTCGTTAATTTGTGATATTCTTATTAAATTTTTTTTTTCTTCTTTTTTTCTACAACAAACACATGTTCTTTCAGGCATAAATTATTATTCACTTTCTAATTCTGTTTGTATATCTTCTACTTTTTCTGTATCTTTATTATCTACAATAGAATCAATTAATTCTTCTTTTTTTTCATCCGTTTTAATTGTATGTATATCAATTTTTATTCCACACAATCTTGCTGCTAATCTTGAATTTTGCCCTTTTTTACCAATAGCTAGTGATAATTGTTTTTCATCTACTTCAACTCTTGCAATTTGTTCATTTTCTTCATTCTCAATAATTGCTACTGATGCAACTTCTGCTGGATTTAAAGCATTTTTTACATAATATCTTATATCTTCATCCCATAATACTATATCAATTTTTTCTCCTCTTAATTCATCTATAATACTTTGGATTCTCATTCCATTTTTACCGATACAAGCTCCTTTAACATCTAAATTTACATCAGATGAATAAACTGCAACTTTTGCTCTACTTCCTGCTTCTCTAGAGATATTTTTAATTTCTATTATTCCATCTTCAATTTCTGGAATTTCCAATTTTAATAAGTGTCTTAATAATTCTGGACTTTTTCTTGATAAAAAGCTTTTTGTATATTTCGTTGATTCTTCCACCTGTCCAACAAACAGTTTTATTCTATCTCCTTGAACAAATTTATCAACTTCTGACAATTCTTTTTCAGGAACAATTGATTCAAGCCCATTTATTTCAACATATAAATTTCCTTTTTCATCAGTTTTTCTCACATTAGCTGTAATAATTGAATTTTCAATTTCTTTAAATTTATTAAAGATATTTTTCTTTTCACATTCCCTAACTTTTTGAACAACTATTTGTTTTGCATTTTGAATTGCATTTCTCTTAAAGTTTTCAGCATTTATCTCTAATTCAATTACATCTCCTAATTTTGATCTTTTTTTCAAAGATAACGCATCTTCCAAACTAATTTCTTCATCTAAATTTTTCACATTTTCAACTACTAATTTTCTTGAAAAAACTTTTACATCTCCATTATTTCTATTAATAGTGACTACCGCATTATCTTTTTCACCATAATTTTTTTTATACGCCGCTAATAACGCTGTTTCAACTGCTTCCAATAATTCCTCTTTTATTATCCCTTTTTCTCTTTCCAATTCATCCAAAGCTTCTAAAAAGATTCTTTGATCCTTAGCTTTCATTATTCCTCCTCACTATTCAATGCTCCAGTCGGCATTTTATATACAATATTTGCTTTTTTTAATTTATTTAACGGTATTTCTATTATTTTATTTAATTTTATATCATTAATATAAATTGTTTCATTTTCAAAATTTTCCAATTTACCTTCAAATGTTTTCTTACTTTCAATTTGAATTTTAGAATACACTTTTACATTTTCTCCAATAAATCGTATAAAATCTTTAGCTTTTTTTAGCTTTCTTTCAAGTCCCGGTGTTGAAACTTCTAAGAAAAATTTATCTTTTATTAGTTCATCTACAATTCCGTCAATTTTTTGACTTAATTCTATACAATCATCTAAATTTGTATTTCCTTCTTCTTTTTCCACATACACTCGTAAGTAATTATAGCCTCCTTCTTGAACATACTCAATATCAGATAATTCTAATTGAAGTTCTTTTAAGTGATTTTCAATACTTTCTTCAATCTTTTGTAAAATAACTTCCATTTTTCACCTCTTATTTAAAATTGAAAGAGTGGATATTGCAACCCACTCTTTTCAGTCTGTTATCTTCTTGTTATTATAGTATCATAATTCCATCATTTTTTCAAGTTTTTTCTTCAAAACTTTTCTTAAAAAATTTATTATTCTCTATACTCAATTACATTATTTTGCAAACTCTACAGCTCTAGTTTCTCTAATAACTGTAACTTTAATTTGCCCCGGATATTGCATTTTTTCTTCTATATCTTTCGCAACTTCTCTTGATAATATTACTGCTTTATCATCATCAACTTTATCTGGATAAACAATAAGTCTTAACTCTCTTCCTGCTTGTATCGCATATGAAGTTTCAATTCCTTCATGACTATTTGCTATTTCTTCTAACTGTTCCAATCTCTTCAAATAAGTTGATAATGTTTCACTTCTTGCTCCCGGTCTTGACGCTGAAATTGAGTCAGCCGCTTGAACTAAAACTGCTTCAACACTTAATTGTTCTACTTCATCATGGTGTGCTTCGACTGCATTTATAACTATTTCGCTTTCTCTTGAAAATTTTCTTAAAAATTCAGCACCATTTATAGCGTGTGAACCTTCTTGTTCATGAGAAAACGCTTTACCTATATCATGTAATAATGCTCCTCTTTTGGCTGCATCAACATTTGCACCCACTTCAGCCGCTAATGCTGCCGCAATATGTGCTACTTCGATTGAATGCTGCAAAATATTTTGTCCAAAAGATGTTCTGAATTTTAATTTCCCTAACACTTTTAACACTTCTCTAGGTAATGTTGGAATTCCAACTTCTAATATTGCATGTTCTGCCGCATCTAAAATACTTTCTTCTACTTCTTCTTGAGCTTTTTCAACTACTTCTTCAATTTTAGTTGGATGTATTCTTCCATCTCCAATCAATTTCTCTAATGCAATTCTAGCAATTTCTCTTCTAACTCCATCAAATGAAGATAAAACTACTGCTTCAGGTGTATCATCTATTATTAAATCAACTCCTGTTGCTGCCTCTATAGCTCTTATATTTCTTCCTTCTCTCCCTATTATTCTTCCTTTCATTTCTTCACTAGGTAATTGAACAACAGATATAGTAGAATCTACAACATAATCCGAAGCAGCTTTCCCTATTGCTGTTGAAATTATTCTTTTTGCAATTCTATCTTTTTCTCTATCTAAATTATATTCATAATCTCTAATTAATACCGCTTTATCATGATCTAACTCATTTTCTAACTTTGTTAAAATTATTTTTTGTGCATCTTCTCTTGTTAATTCTGAAATTCTCTCAAGTTCAGATTGTTCTTTTTGGATTATTTCCTGTAACTCATTTTCTTTTCTTATTAATTTTTCTTTTTGTTTTTCAAGTTTTGACTCTTTTTCTTCAATTCTTTCAATTTTATTTTCAAGCGATTCTTCTTTTTTTATGATTCTTTCTTCTTTCGAAACAATCTCTGCTTTCATTTTTTGTATTTCTTCATCAGCTACTTTTTTTTCATTAAGTAATGTTTCTTTTAATTTTAAAGTCTCTTCTTTTTTAAATGTTTCTATTTCTCTTTCTGCGTCTTTTCTTGATGCTTCTAACTTTCTATTCGCATCCACTATTCTTAAGTCTAATTCGCTAAGTTCTCCATACTTTTTTTTGTATATTGAAGTCCCTAAGAAATAAGCAATGAAAAAAGCTAGTAAAGAGAAAACAATAATTAATAATAATGTTATTAACATTTTGTTTTTTTCTCCCTTCTTACTTTTTTTCTGCTACATCTAAAATTTTCCATTGTCCATTTATTGTATCTTTTTCCCAAGTCAACACATAATAGCTACTTGTAGTATCATAATTTATTATCATCATACTCTTTGCCTTATTCTTTGAAATTACTGTTGCTTCTGAAATTATGGCAATTTTGTGTTTGGCTAAAGATTTAGAAGACTTAAAAGCGCGTTTTGGTCGCATCGTCATCGGTCCAAATCTAAAGGGTGAGCCGGTGTATGTGCATCAACTTGGTTGTGAAGGCGCAATGGCTCTTCTTATGAA
>CALHVR010000084.1 GCA_938037005.1 uncultured Leptotrichiaceae bacterium
CTGGAGACTTATAAGGCTGCGCAGAAGATCCTGGAGCCTTTATAGGTTACCTGGTGCTTTTGTTTCACAGCTCTTAAGATTCTTTCCTTCATCTTAACTTTGGATGCGACGCAATGACTGGGTGGTCATACGAAAATGCTTCTTGAAAATCTTGATTCAGACGGAATTTGCATCGGAATTGATCGTGATGCGTCAAATATTGCTCTTGCCAATCAATTTTTAGAAAATTAACTGAAGAAAATATTACTGTTGAAAATGATAATATTATTTTAGAGAATATGGTAGATATTGAAAGAGAATTAGCTACTGAATTATTGAGATTCCCACAGGCAATTATTAAAGCGTATGAAACTCAAAGACCTAATGTTATCGCTGATTATTTATTTGATACAGCAAAACTATTTAATAATTTCTATAACTCTAAATCAATTTTAAAAGAAGAAGATAAAGCTACAATGGATGCTAGAATTTTACTTGCTGAAAAAACTGCAAATATCATAAAAGAAGGCTTATCACTTCTTGGTATAAATACTGTTAATCGAATGTAACTTTATTTATTAATATGTTAAAAGGATAAGAAAAAAATCTTATCCTTTTTTTATTATTTTACTTTTAACTTTTATTCAACAATAGCTTCAACAATTTCATCAAGAGTAAATCCAGCAAAATAATTATTAATTTCAACATTTTCTAATGCTTTTTTCACATCTTCAGGAGTATATTTGACATCAACTAATAAATTTTCAATATCAGTTAGTTCTTCATTTTTACCAAAGAAATCTCCATAAAATTTAATACTTGCAATTTTAGAATTTATAACATTTGCAAAAATTTCAATTTTACCTTTAGGGAATCTATGACTTCTACTTATATTATACTCAGGAGATTCTCCGTAATTCCATTCCCAACTTCGTTTATACTCTGCACGTTCTTTTATTTTTTCTATTTCTTCTTCTGAAAATTTATATTCTGTCATATTAGGATTATGTTTTTTCATATAACCTAATATTTTGTCAGCAAATTCATTTACTGTAATCTGTTCTTTTAAATGAGGTAAAATGTTAGTTACTCTCGCTCTAACCGATTTTACTCCTTTTGATTCAATTTTATCTTTTGACACTTTAAGAGCATTAGCTAAAGCACTAAATTCAACATTGAATAAAAGACAACCATGATGCATAACTCTATCTTTTATATATGCTTGTGCATTTCCACAAAATTTTTGTCCATCAATTTCTAAGTCGTTTCTTCCAGTAAATTCAGCTTTAACTCCTAATTCAGCCAAAGTATCTATAATAGGTTTTGAAAATTCTTTAAAATCAAATCCTTCTTTTCCTTTATCTTTATTTGAAATAATAGTATAGTTTAAGTTATTTAAATCGTGATAAACTGCCCCTCCACCCGAAATACGACGAATAACGTTAATACCGTGTTCTCTAGTGTATTCTGTGTTAATTTCTTCAATTGTATTTTGATATTTTCCAACAATAATTGAAGGTTGATTTATCCAAAGCAAAAATATTTCATCTTGATCTCTTAAATTTTTAAAACAATATTCCTCTAAAGCTATATTAAATGCAGTGTCATTTGTGTTACTTACATGATAAATCATAAAATCGTCTCCTTTTTATTAAATATTTTTTAAGTAAAAATTTGAATATAAACAGAACAACATCAAATATTTTATATAAAATGCCGTGCTTTTTTAATTTATTATTTTTTCTTTTTAGGTAAGTGAACTGCCTCTCCTAGTACATCCGCACATGCTTCATAAAATGCTTCTGAATAAGTTGGATGACCATGAATTGTTTTCAACACTTCATCTACAGTAATTTCCATTTCCATTAATGATGCTGCTTCATTTATAATTTCTGCAGCTGTAGGCCCAACAATGTGAACTCCTAAAATTTCATGATATTTTTTATCAGAAATAACTTTAACAAATCCAGCTGTTTCTCCTGAAGCTAAAGCTCTTCCGTTTCCAGCAAATGCAAATTTACCAATATTTACATCGTATTTTTCTTTAGCTTGCTCTTCTGTCAATCCAACCATCGCTACTTCAGGCACAGTATAAATTGCTGATGGAGTTGTATCTAATTTAATTGGTCTATGATTTCCTTTAATTGCATTTTCTGCTGCAACTTCTGCCATTCTATAAGCAGCATGAGCTAACATCTTAGTTCCGTTAATATCTCCTGGAGCATAAATTCCTTTAACGCTAGTTTCCATAAATTTATCAACTTTAACTCTTCCTCTTTCCATTTCAAACTCAACTTCGCCTAAAGCTTCTAAATCTGGTACTCTTCCAATTGAAAGCAATGCTTTTTCTGCTACAACATCATCTTTTCCTTCTAATTTTATTGTAATTGTTGATCCATTATCTACTATTTCTTTCATTGAAGTAGAAGTTAAGATTGTCATACCTTTTTTCTCTAATTCTTTTCTTAATACTTCAGAGGCTTCTCTATCTACTCCTGGAATAATTCTGTCCATCATTTCAACAACTGTCACTTTCGATCCAAATTCAGCAAATACTTGTCCAAGCTCAATTCCTACAACTCCTCCACCTATTACAGCTAATGTTTGTGGAATGTGTTGTAAATCTAAAATATCATCACTTGTTAATACTTTATCGCTTTCAATTCCCGGAACATTAATTCTTCCTACTTTAGATCCTCCAGCTAAAATAACTTTATCTGCTTTTAATACTGTTTCTCCATTTACAACAACATCTTTATCTTTATTTAATTTACCAATTCCTTTAAAGATTTTAATATCATTACTTTTTAATAATCCTTGAACTCCATTAGTTAAAGTTTTGACAACTTCATTTTTAAATTTAACAACTTTAGGCATATCTATAGTGTATTTTTCACTTTCTAACATAATACCTCTTTTAGCTGCCATTTCAATCCCCTCTAAAATTTCTGCATTTTTAAGGAATGTTTTTGTAGGAATGCATCCTTTATTTAAACAAGTTCCACCAAATTGATCTTTTTCAACAATAGCAACTTTTGCTCCTAATTGTGCAGATCTAATTGCTGCTACATACCCAGCAGGTCCTCCTCCAATTACAACAATATCAAATTCGTTTTCCCCTTTAACAGCTTTAGCCACAGGTGCTTCAGTTTGAGCTGCTGCAACTGGTGTTGCTTCAACTTTTGGTACTGAAGGTGCTGCTGTTGTTGAAGCTCCTCCAGCTGGTGCTTCTTCCCCTTCAGCTCCAATATATCCGATAACTTCAGTAACAGGTACAGTTTCTCCTTCACCTTTTAATATTTTTATCAAATACCCCGATTCTTCAGCTTCTAATTCCATACTTGTTTTATCTGTCATTATTTCAAGTAAAAGTTCCCCAGCTTCCACTTTATCTCCCTCTTTTTTGAACCATTTATTAATTTGTCCTTCAGTCATATCAATTCCCGCTTTGGGCATGATAACTTCAACTGCCATAATTCCACTTCCTTTTTCAATTTTTTAAAATTTTGTTTTTTTATATAAGCATTGCTAACGGATTTTCTAATAATGCTTTTAAATCTTGCATAAATTTAGCTCCTGCCAATCCATCAACAACTCTATGATCTATTGTTAAACATAATTCCATTATAGGTTTTATAACAATTTGTCCATCCCTAACAACAGGTTTTTCCACTGTGCTTGCAATTCCTAAAATTGCAGAGTTAGGTTGATTTATTATAGGATTAAAGCTTTTAACTCCAAACATTCCTAAATTACTAATTGTAAATGTACTTCCTGATTGTTCTTTTGGAGATAATTTCATACTTAATGCTTTTTTGATTATATCTTTTGAAGCTACAACAAGTTCACTTAAACTCATTTTATCTGCTCCATGAACAACTGGAACTAATAATCCGTCGTCTAATCCAACTGCGATTGATAAGTTTACATAGTTGTGTAATGTGATTTGAGTTCCATCTTCAGATAAACTTGAATTTACATATTTATGTTTCATTAAAGTTTTAATTACAGCAAATGAGATTATATCTGTAATTGTTATTTTTAGTCCAGTTTGTGCTAATATTGTATCTAATATTTTTTTTCTTAAAGAAATAACTTCCGTCATATCTACTTCGTAATTTAATGTGAATGTAGGTGCTGTAAAGTAACTGTCTGACATTCTCTTAGATATAACTTTTCTCATTGGTGACATAGGTATAATCTCTATGTCTTCAGTTGTTACAGCTTTTTCTTCAGCTTTAACTACTTTCTCATCTCGAGGTAATTCTTCTTTAATTTGAGGTTTTGCGATTATATTTAAAATATCATCTCTCATTATTTTACCGTTATACCCTGTTCCAACAACTGTTGTTAAATCAATATTATGCTCTTCAGCAATTTTTTGTGCAAGTGGCGATATTTTAATTGTATTTTCTATTTTAAAATTTTCTACATCTTCTTTGTGAACTCTCCCATTTAATCCACTTCCTTCAACTAAGAAAAGATCAATTCCCATAGTTTTAGCTAATTCTCTTGCCGCAGGAGTAGCTCTAAATTTATTATTTTCCATCTTTTCACCTTCTACATTTATTGTTTATTCATAATTTTTTCAATTGCAGCAACTATTTTTTCTACACTTGGAACCATCGCAGTTTCTAATGTGTGATTATAAGGCATAGGAACATCCTCTCCTGCTAATCTTACTATTGGATGATCTAAATAATCAAAAGCATCACTTTCAGTAATAATAGTCGCAATTTCTCCAATAAATCCTCCTGTTTTGTGTGCATCATTAACTAATAATACTCTTCCTGTTTTCTTAACCGAGTTTAATATAATTTCTTTATCTAATGGTATTAAAGTTCTAGGATCTACAACTTCAACATTAATTCCTTTTGCAGCTACTATTTCAGCTGCTTTTAATACTCTTTCTAACATTCTACCATAAGATACAATCGTTAAATCTTTTCCTTCTCTTTTTATTTCTCCTTTTCCTAACGGAATTATAAAGTCAGGATCTAATGGTACTTCCCCTTTCATATTGTATTGAGCTTTATATTCCATGAAGATAACTGGGTTGTTATCTCTAATTGCTGCTTTCAACAATCCTTTTACATCTGCAGGCGTTCCAGGCGCAACTACTTTCACTCCCGGAATGTGACAGAACCACGCTTCTAATGATTGTGAATGTTGTGCAGCAGAACCTACTCCCGATCCAGCAGCACATCTAAATGTTACAGGTACTTGTCCTTTTCCTCCAAACATATATCTTGTTTTAGCTGCTTGATTTATAATATTGTCCATCATATAAACGATGAAATCCATAAATGTTACATCAACTATAGGTCTTAATCCAGTCATAGCTGCACCTACCGCCGTTCCTGAAATTGCTGATTCAGAAATAGGAGTATCTCTAACTCTTTCCGGTCCAAATTCTTCTAACATTCCAACTGATGTCCCAAAATCTCCACCAAATATTCCTACGTCTTCTCCAATTAAAAATACATTTTCGTCAGCTCTCATTTCTTCTGACATAGCTGTAATTATTGCCTCTTTTACAGACATTAATTTAGTTTCCATTATTTATTCTCCTTTAAATTAAATTTTTATAAAACATTAATCTGCAAATATATCTTCATATGCTGATTCTATTGTCGGCTCAGGACTATTTATCGCAAATTGTACTGCATCTTCAATTAATGTTTTCGATTTTTGCTCTAATTCTATCAACTCTTCTTCTGTTGCAATTTTATTTTCAAGTAAATAATTTCTAAATTTAACATTAGGATCTTTTTGTTTCCAAGCTTCCACTTCTTCTCTAGTTCTGTATTTTCCAGGGTCAGAACTTGAATGTCCAAACCATCTATAAGTAATACTTTCAACAAAAACAGGCCCTTTCCCTGCTCTTACATGTTTCACTGCTTTTTCAAATACTTTATAAACTTCTAAAACATCATTTCCATCTTCAATAAACATTCCAGGCATACCATACGCAGCAGCTCTTTGATATAAATGTTCAACTTTTGTAACTTTTTTAATATCAGTACTAATTCCGTATCCATTATTAATTGAATAGAAAATTACCGGAATATTCCAAACGGAAGCTAAATTCATTGCTTCATGAAAACTTCCTTCATTAGTAGCTCCGTCACCAAAGAAACAAACTACAATTTTCCCTGTATTTTTCATTTTTTGAGTTAATCCAGCACCAACTGCAATTCCGTGTCCTCCACCAACAATTCCGTTAGCACCTAAGTTTCCACTATCAACATCGGCAATATGCATTGATCCACCTTTTCCTTTACAAGTTCCAGTAGCTTTCCCCATAATTTCTGCCATCATACCATTTAAGTCAATACCTTTTCCAATAACTTGACCATGCCCTCTATGATTTGAGGTAATTAAATCATCCGGATTTAAAGCTGCCAACGCTCCAACATTTGCTGCTTCTTCACCTACTGATAAGTGAGTCATTCCAGGAACCATTCCTCTTTTTACCATTTGATTGACTTTCGTATCAAAGTCTCTTATATTCAACATTCTTTCATAAATGTCTAACAATTTACTTTTTGCAAGTTTCATGATCTCCTCCATAAATTTTATATTTTTATATACAAGTATAATCCTCTTTCTAACACTTATTTTAACATAAAAAT
>CALHVR010000085.1 GCA_938037005.1 uncultured Leptotrichiaceae bacterium
GATGAATATTTAAAAAAATATGATAAAAAAGCATTTTTAAAATTATTAAAAACAACGACAGTTGAAGTATTTGAATATATATATGAAGAATATTCAAAGGATTTAGATTTAAAAAGTATTGTTGGGAAAGAAAGATTCATTAATAGAATTAAAGATTTTATGTTAAATGTAAAAAGTGAAGTAGAAAAAAGTATATATATTCAAAAAATATCAGTTGAATTAGAAATTGATAAAGAAGTATTATATAGTACATTTTCTACAAGAAAATTTTCAAATATTAATTGGCAAAAAAAAATAAAAAATCCTATGGATCCTAAGTATACAAAAATTGTTTTAACAAAAAAAACGAAAAAGCAAAAAGATATACTTTTAATTGAAGAAACATTAAAATATTTAATTCAGTATGCTGATTTAGAAGATGAAAATATAATAAAGCATCGTGATATTTTAAGTTCTATGAAAATTGAAAATGAAGAATATAAAAAATTTTTTTTAAAATTAAAAATGATTAATTTTAAAGTAGATAAAGAAGAAAATATAAATGGATTAAACTTAACTGAAAATGAAAGAAATTTGATTTTTGATTGTTTTTTAAGCAAACAAAATATGAAAGAAGAAAGAGATAAAGTGGAGGCAAATCAATATAAAGCTCTTTTTATAGGATGGTTTAAAAAAGAAATAGAACGAAAAAGATTAGAAATTGATAATGAAAATAGATATAAATTAAGTATAAAATTAAAATCAATAGAATCTGATTTAAAAGTAATGAATAAAATTGAAGATATTGAAAAATTGTATTTTGATTTTATTAGTGAGGAGCCTAAAAATGTCTGAAAATAGAATAAATTTGAAGAATAGTTTAGCTAGTTTAATGAAGCAGGCGAGAGAAGATAAAATAGTAAGTTATGAAGAAATTAATAATATGCTTTCTGAAAAGAATTTTACAACAGATAAAATAGACCAGTTAATAACTAAATTGCAAAATGATGGAGTACAACTGGTAGATACAATAGAGGATAAACAGGCATTATTGTCTGTTCCAGAAGATTTAGTTGATTTTGAAACTATTGAAAGTACAGATTTTGATGAAGTAGATTCAGATGATGAATTTTCAGAAAATGAAATAGATGATTCAGAAGTTGACAAACTTTTACAAACTGATTTGGCAAAAATGGCAGAAAGTATGGATGTAGATGAACCTATAAAAATGTATTTACGGGAAATAGGTCAAATACCTTTATTAACTTTTGATGAAGAAACAGATTATGCTAAAAAAGTATTAGAAGGTGATGAGGATGCTAAACAAAAATTAATAGAAGCTAATTTAAGATTGGTAGTAAGTATTGCTAAAAAACATACAAATAGAGGTTTAAAAATGTTGGACTTAATTCAAGAGGGTAATATGGGATTAATGAAAGCAGTAGAAAAATTTGAATATGAAAAAGGATTTAAGTTTTCAACTTATGCAACCTGGTGGATAAGACAGGCAATTACGAGAGCAATTGCAGATCAGGGTAGAACGATAAGAATACCGGTTCATATGATAGAAACAATTAATAAAATAAAAAAAGAAAGTAGAATTATTTTACAAGAAACGGGGAAAGAACCAACAGCGGAAGAGTTGGCACAAAAATTGGAATTACCAGTAGATAAAGTGAAAAATATACTTGAAATGAATCAAGATCCAATATCATTAGAAACTCCAGTTGGTAGTGAAGAAGATAGCGAATTAGGTGATTTTGTAGAAGATGATAAGTTTTTAAATCCGTATGATGCAACAACGAGAGTTTTATTGAAAGAACAATTAGACGATATTTTAAAAACATTGAATGAAAGAGAAGAAATGGTACTTAGATACAGATATGGGTTAGATGATGGTTCACAAAAAACATTAGAAGAAGTTGGGAAAATTTTTAATGTTACAAGGGAAAGAATTAGACAAATAGAAGTAAAAGCATTAAGAAAATTAAGACATCCAAGTAGAAGAAAAAAACTAGAAGATTATAGGAGCTAAGTAAATTTATGTACTAGCTCCTGTATTTATATAAATTGAAAGGAAATAAAATGATAAAAAAATTAATAGATGAGACAAGAAAAAAAGGAAATTATAGTTTTGAAAATATAATAGAAAGTTATGACTTATCGGATGAAGATTATTTTGAATTTTTAAAGTTTTTATACATTGAAGATATACCTGAAGTTAGAACTTCTTTGGATGGTAAAGACTTTATTGTTTTAGAAGATGAAAATTTTTATGTTGAAGAAAAAGAAATTATAAAGACTTATTTTGAAGAATTAAAAGAAAAATATGAAAATAATGAAATGGAGAAAGAGTTAATAGATAAATATTTAAAAGTGGCAGTAAGAGAAAGTTTAGTTTATTCAAAATATGGATTTTCATTTTTAGATCTTGTACAAGAAGCAACTTTAGGTGTTATTTCTAGTTTAAATTATTATGATAAAATGAAAACAATATCAAATGAAGCAGAATTTTTTATTAGAAATTTTGCGATTAAATATATATTAGAGTATCAAAAAGATATGTTAAAAAATATAAAAGCATCGGAATTATCATATATTTTATTTTTAAAAATTCAAATGGATAGAGGAATGGGAAAAGAAACTGAAAAAATTGCAAGAGAAATGAATGTAAGTGTTGATTATGTTGAGCAATTAGAGAAAATATTTAATGAAGTTGAATTTGAAGAAAATATTGAAATAGAAGAAGTTATGGAAAAAGCTAATAAAATAACACAAATGTATATTTTAGAAAATATACCTAAAAAATTAAGTTATATAGATGAACAAATATTAATAATGTGTTATGGTCTTGATGGTAAAAGTTATGAGGAAAAAGAGATTGCTAAAATGTTAAATATTGCAGTTCATAATGTTAAAATTTTAAAAGAAAAAGCATTAAATAAATTATCAATAGATTTATTGAAAAATGAATTTACTAAAAATACTGAAGAAAATGATTATATATTAAATTGATAAAATAGGAGAAAAAATGAAATTAAGTAATATAATTGGAGAATTGCATTCAATTTATAATCCGAAAAGTGCGGAAGAATGGGATAATGTTGGTTTAATAATAGGAGATGAAAATAAAGAAATAAAGAAAATTCTATTTTGTTTAGATTTGACATTTGATGCTATAGATGAAGCGATAAATCAAAATGTAAATTTAATAATAACACATCATCCAGCAATATTTTCTGGAGTGAAAAAAATTACAAATGAAAGTATACAAGGAGAAAAATTATTAAAAATAATAGAAAACAAGATTGCTGTTTATTCAATTCATACAAATAGTGATTTTGCAATAAATGGACTTAATGATTTTATAATGGAAAAAATAGGACTTGAAGGGAGGGTATTGATTTCAAAAGAGAGAGAGTATGAAGATTATAATCCAATAAAAAAAATGTTTGAAAAACATAAATTAGGTGAAGCAAGAATAAAATACCTTGAAAAATCAATAACATTAGAACAGTTAATTGATAAAATAAAAATAGAATTAAAATTAGATTATGTTCGATATGTTGGAGATAAAGATAGATTAGTAAGTAGAATAGGACTTGTGACAGGTGGAGGAATTTCTTTGATTGAAGATATTAAGAATGAAATAGATGTATTTTTAACAGGTGATTTAAAACATCATGAATCACTTGATCTTTATGAAGAGGGGAAATTATTAGTGGATATAGGTCATTATGAAAGTGAATATTTATTTGTGGAATTAATAAAGCGAGAAATGAGTAAATTTTTTGATGGAGAAATGATAGAATATTATGGAAAACCAGTATTTCAAATAAAATAAAAATTAAAGGGAATAATTTTTGTATGTTAAAAACGAAAAAAAATTGACAAAAAAAATATATATGTTATAATTATATTACAATAAAATAAAGACTTATCAAGAGAGGTATTAGGGACAAGGCCCGATTAACTACCCAGCAACCTGTATATAAATTATAAGGTGCTAAATCCTGGCATATAATGCGAAGATAAGAAGTTAATATCTCTTCGTATGAAGAGTTTTTTTTTAGAAAATAAAATAAAAGGAGAAAAAGATGGGAAAAAATATTTATTTTACTTCTGAATTTGTATCACCTGGTCATCCAGATAAGATTTGTGATCAAATTTCAGATTCAATATTAGATGCTTGTTTAGAAAAAGATGAAAGTTCAAGAGTAGCATGTGAGACATTTGTAACAACAGGGTTAGTAATTGTAGGAGGTGAAATTACTACTAAAACTTATGTTGATGTTCAAGAGATTGTAAGAAATAAAATTAGAGAAATTGGATATAGACCTGGAATGGGATTTGATGCTGACTGTGGAGTAATGAATGTAATTCACTCACAATCGCCAGACATTTCAATGGGAGTAGATACAGGTGGAGCAGGAGATCAAGGAATTATGTTTGGAGGAGCTGTAAATGAAACAACAGAATTAATGCCTTTAGCTGTAACTCTTGCAAGAGAAATTATTAGAAAATTAACGGAATTAACGAGAAATAAAACTTTAGCTTGGGCAAGACCAGATGCTAAAGCACAAGTAACTTTAGCTTATGATGAAACAGGAACTAATATTGAACATGTCGAAACTGTAGTTGTATCAGTTCAACATAATGAAGATGTAACACAAGAGCAAATAGTGAATGATTTAAAAGTATTAGTAATTAAACCAGTATTAGAAAAATATAATTTAGACTATGAAAAAGTAAAAAATTATCATATAAATCCAACAGGAAGATTTGTAATTGGAGGTCCACATGGAGATAGTGGATTAACAGGAAGAAAAATAATAATCGATACTTATGGAGGGTACTTTAGACATGGAGGTGGAGCATTTTCAGGTAAAGATCCATCAAAAGTAGATAGATCGGCGGCATATGCTGCAAGATGGATTGCAAAAAATATAGTTGCAGCAGGAATAGCAACAAAATGTGAAGTACAATTATCTTATGCAATAGGAGTGGTAGAGCCAACATCGGTAAAAGTAGATACTTTTGGGACAAGTGAAATTCCTGAATACAAAATAGAAGCAATTGTAAATAAAATATTTGACTTAACACCGAGAGGAATTGAAAGAGATTTAGAGTTAAGACAACCTAAATTTAGATATCAAGATTTAGCTGCGTTTGGTCATATTGGTAGAACAGACATTGATTTGCCTTGGGAAAGATTGAATAAAGTTGATGAACTTAAAAAATATGTTTTAGAAATAAAATAATAAAAATAGAATAATCTTAAATTTTATTATAAAAATAAAAGAGGAGTAAAACATTATTAGGAGGAAACATTTTTAATGAGAAAATCAAATAAATTTTTAATGTTAATTATTATGACAATTCTATTTGTAATAAGTTGTGCAAAAAATGAAAAGCCAATAGTTTTTAATTTAGGAAGTGACTATAATACTTTAGATCCACATTTATTTACTGAAATGATAGCAGTACAAATCGACTCAAGTATATATGAAGGTCTTTTAATTTTAGATAAAGATGGGAATTATACTGGTGGAATTGCAGAAACTTACAAGGAAAATGGAAATAAACTTACTTTTAAAATAAGAGATAATGCTAAGTGGAGTGATGGAAGTAAAATAACAGCAAATGATTTTGTATTTGCATTTAAAAGAGTATTAGATCCTAAAGTAGCAGCACAATATTCTGAATTGTTATTTCCAATAAAAAATGCTGAAGCATATTATGAAGGTAAAGTTGATGCAAAAGAATTAGGGGTAAAAGCATTAGATGATAGAACTTTGGAGATAGAATTAGAACAGCCTACAGCATATTTTAAATATATTTTGACGTTACCAATAACAGTACCTTTAAAAGAAGAGTTTTATAAAAGTAGAGGTGATAAATTTGCTGTGAAACAAGAGGATTTCTTATTTAATGGTCCTTATGTTATAAAGTCATTAGGAGAAGAAGAAATTTTACTTGAAAAAAATAAAAATTATTGGAATGAAAAAAATGTTAAAATTCCTTCAATAAAATATATAAAATCTACAGATTTTAGAATTGTAGATAATTTAATTAAAAATAATGAAATTGATATGTCGAGAGTAGAAAGTTATCATTTAGAAGAATATAAAAAAGAAAATAAATTAGATAGCTTTTTAAATGGAAGAATTTGGTATTTAGAGTATAATCTAGAAAATAGAGATTTACAAAATTTAAAAATTCGAAAAGCAATATCAATGGCAATAGATAGAGAAAAATATGTAAAAGAAATAAAAAAAGATGGCTCAAAAGTGGCAAAATCATTAATTGGAAAAGATATAGATGGATTTGATAAAAAATATAGAGAAATTTATCCGGATGATACATATATTTCAAATGATATTGTAGAAGCTAAAAAATTATATAATGAAGGACTTAATGAAATTGGGAAAAAAGAATTAACATTAAATTTATTGTCTGGAAATTCAGATCCAGAAGTGTTAGAAGTTCAGTTTATACAAGAAGAGCTTAGGACAAAATTAGGAATAAATGTGAATGTACAAACTGTTCCATTTAAGGAAAGATTAAATAAGACGAGATCTGGGGAGTATGATATAACATTAAATACATGGTCACCTAAATACAATGATGTTTTATCATATTTAGAGAGATGGCAAAATAAAAATCCCAAAACTATTTGGAGTAAAGAAAAATATAATGAATTATTGAAAGAACTTTCAAAGGCATATTTTGAAAAATTATTTAAAGAACAAAATTTCAAATATGTAGAAAGAGATTTAAAAGCAAATATGGCTGAGAAAATCATTATAGATGAAGTAGTCGTTGCTCCACTATATTTTGCGATAGAAAATCATTATAGAAATCCTAAAATAAAAGGAATTGTTCGTAGGTCGATAACTGGAATTACAGACTTTAGATGGGCATATATAGATTAAAAAGAAACTACACCTAAAATCTTAAATAGAAAAGTTTAAGAAAAGGTGTAGTTTTTAATTATTCAGAATGTAATCCCATATCAGATAAAATTTTCATATATTTTTCAGAAGTTTTTTCATCGGTTATAAAAATTAAAATATCTGAATTACGTAGAGTTGTATTTCCATCAGGAATAAATTCAATAGAATTTCTAATTATTCCAACTATTAGTAAATTTTTTGGCCATTTAATATCTTTAATTTTTTTGTTTGACAATACAGAATCTGCAGTTACAGGTATTTTGAATGTAACAATTTTTTCATCAAATATTTCATTTTTATAATTATTTGAATGTAGCATATTTTCATATAAAATTTCGTATACAGATTTTTGATTAAATATTTCAGATAATAAATATGTTATAGTTGCTGCTATTGCTAATGAAAATAAATTAGAAAAATTACCACTCATTTCTAATATTAAGACAATTCCAGTTATAGGAGTTCTAACAACAGCAGTAAAATATGAGGTCATTGCAATTAATACGAATAAATTTTCATAGTTTGAAGAAATATTAAATAAAGTAGATAAACTCATGCCAAATAATTTACCTATTAAAGCACCAATTACAAGTAATGGTAAGAATATTCCACCAGGAGAACCAGTAGCGTAACATATCATTGTAAATATAAATTTACCTATAAAAAATAATAATAATAATTTAAATGTTAGTGTAGAATTAAATAAGTGATCAACTAATTCATGTCCACCACCTGTAATTTCAGGTAAAAATATTACAATTAAAAGTGATAAAATTGCAACACTACTTATCTTTATATATTTAGATAATCTAATTTTATCATACATTTTTTTAAATTTAACTATGAAATAGTTAAAAAGATAGGCAAAAAATATCATAATTAAAGATAAAATTGCAATTAAAATTACATGAAATACTGTAGATTTGAAATTATATTGTATAGGTTTTATTAAACTAAAACTATCGAATGATAGCTTATTACCTAATAAAAATTTTGCAGTAATATTTGAAAATAGTGTAGCAATTAAAACACAAACAAGAAGTATGGGTGTAAAAAATTTATGTAATTCTTCTACAGCAAAGATAGCACCTGCAAGAGGCGCATTAAATGTAGCAGCGAGCCCAGCACTTGAACCACAAGTTATTAAATATTTTTTTTCAATTTCTTTTCTTTTAGTAATTTTATTTATACCCTCACCTACTAAAGCACCTAGATGAATTGAAGGACCTTCACGACCCATAGAAAAACCAAGAAATATTGCAATTAACCCTGATAAAAATTTCAAAATAAGTTCAGGTAACCAATTAAATTTGAATTTATTTTGAATTAATCCCATAACTTGTGGAATTCCACTACCTGAAATCATTGGGAATTTTTTTACGGTGTATTGAATAAAACATGCTAACAATATAAAAAGTAAAATTATAAAAAATAAAGAATTATTAATATGTTTTTGAAATAAATTATTCCTTATAATAACAGCATATTTTAATAAAAAATTGTAAGCTGAAACGACACAACCAGTAAAAATTCCAGTTAATAATGAAAAAAAGATTAGTTTAAGTCGACTTCTTTTAGAATGAAATACTTTTAATGATTGCATAGTTTCATATATACCTAATTTCATATTATAAAATCCTTTCATATTTTTAATCTTCTGGAGTGTTAGGTAAATAGAATGTAAAAGTTGTACCTATATTTTCTTTACTTTTAACATCAATTTTAATATTATGACGTAAAGCAATTTGATGTGCAATAGCTAATCCTAAACCTGTTCCGCCATTATTATTTATATTTGTTTTATGAAATCGTTCAAATATTTTATTAATATTTTCAGGTGCGATTCCTCGTCCTTCATCTCTAATAGATAAAATATAATAATTTTTATTATTCGAGAAATCAATATAAATATTCATATACTCATTAGAAAATTTTATAGCATTATCTAAAATGATAATAATCATTTGTCTAATTCTTTGATAATCACCAATAAATGAATTATAACGAGATTTTAACTTACTATTAAAATTAAGATGAATTTTAATATTTTTTTTGTTCGCTAAATTTTTCATACTTCTAACTACATCATTTAAAAGTTCAGTAAGATAAATTGTATTTTTATGAATTGAAAATGATGAATTTTGTAAAGTAGTTATATCAATTAAATCATTTATTAATCTTTGTAAATGAATTGCATCATTTAATATTTGTTTGTGAAATTCTTTGAGTGTTTCTTCATCTGTAATAATTCCATCTGTAATAGCTTCAAGCGAACCACGAATAACAGTAATAGGAGTTCTTAATTCATGTGATATATTTGCCAAGAAATCATTTCTTAATTTTTCAAAATTTTCTCTTTCCTTTGAACCAATATATAATTTTTCTGCAAGTTCATCAATAGTGAAAGCTAAATTACCAATTTCATCTTTATATTGTAAGCCAGTTCTTGAACGATAATTTCCATTGTTTAAATCTAAAGCAGTATTACGAATAACATTTAAAGGTTTCGTAAATCTAAATGAAAGACTTATAGACAATAAAAAAGCTATTAAAAAAGATAAGAAAGTATAAATGAATAAGCTAATAATGTCATTAAAAATTATTGAAGTTATATTTTTTAACGATGAATGAAGTAAAACAGCTCCTTTTGTAATTTTAGTTCCTTTATAATAAATAGGTACAGCAATAGTTAAAGTTTGTTGTTTCAATACATTACTAAAATCTGTAGTTTTTACTACTTTTCCATTTAATGCTTCTTGAATAATTTCTTTAGTTTTTTCAGATAATGCTAAATGCCGATATGGAATTGCATAAGAATTTTTATTGATTCCTTGCAAAATAGTTTCAGTATCTTTATCGATAATCCAAACTTCTGCAATAGCGATAGCATCAATAATTTCCATATATTTCTGTCTATTACGATCATTTTCCAATGTACTTAAAGATGGATTATTTGGAAATTTATTTGAAAAATAAATATTTTTATCTGTATCTTTTTCTAAAAATAACGAATTATATTGTGGATTATTATACCACCACGAAGATGCTAAACTAGAAATTCTTTCAGCTCTTGTAGTTAGATTGTCAGTATTAAATTTAATCATATTCTCTTTATGAACATACGTAAAAATAGTTCCAGTAATAATTGCAAAAAGAGAAAGTGAAAGAGTAAAATAAAATAAGAGTAAGTAAATAATTTTACTTTTAATTTTTTGAATGAAATATTCAAATAAGTTCATAAAATCACCTTAGCATAATTATTTTGTATCAAATCTATAACCAACACCCCAAACAGTTTTAATATCCCATTTTGGATGTGTGTAGTTGTCTAATTTTGCTCTTAATCTTTTTATATGAGAATCAACAGTACGGCTGTCTCCATCATAATCAAATCCCCATAAAGCATTTAACAAGTCATCTCTAGTAAATACTTTTTTCTGATTTGTAGCTAAAGTCCATATAATTTCAATCTCTTTTTTTGTAAGTGATAGATCAACATCGTTAATTTTAGCAGAGTAGTCGTTTAAATTAACTATTAAGTTATCATATTTGAATATTTTTACATCAAATGAGTCAGCTATAGTTTCAGAAGGGGTAATTCTTCTAAGTATAGCTTTAATTCTTGCAAAAACTTCTCCAGGTGAAAATGGTTTTACGATATAGTCGTCAGCTCCGATTTCTAATCCTAAAATTCTTTCATAATCTTCACCTTTAGCAGTTACCATTATAATAGGTAAATTTGAAAAAGCACGGATTTCTTTACAAACGTCATAACCATCTTTTTTTGGCATCATAACATCAAGTAACATGATGTCATAATTGTTGCTTTTAGCTTTAATAACTGCCTCTTCACCATCAAAAGCAGTATCAACAATAAAGTTATTTTTTTTTGCATATTCAGATAAGATTGTAACAATTTGTTTATTGTCATCAACAATTAAAATTTTATTCATTTTGTTTCTCCATTTATTAAATTTATCTTTTATTATATATTATTTTATCATAGTAAACTTTAAAAATCAAAGTATTTTTTAATTTTAAAAATATAGAGTACTTGTTATTTAACAAAAAACGAAAAATATATTTAGAGTTCACTTGAATATAATAAAAAAGTATGTTAAAATGGTAATAACGAAATTTTGGAGGAATTATGATAAAAA
>CALHVR010000086.1 GCA_938037005.1 uncultured Leptotrichiaceae bacterium
TAATTTGCTTAGATTTTTTTGTTTATTTAATTATAATTTTTATAAATTTAATTGGAGGGAAAAAATGAATTTTAGACTTTATGTTGAAAAAAAAGAAAAATTTAGAGTTGAAGCACAAAATTTGTTGAATGATTTGAAGGAAAATACAGAAATCAAAAATTTAAAAAATATACGAATATTAAATATATATGATATTTTTAATATAAATAAAGAAGAACTAGAAAAAACTAAAACAACTGTATTTTCTGAAATAAATGTGGATAAAGTTTATAGCAATTTAGATGAAGTATTTGAAGCAGAAAATAGAGAATTAGAAAATAGAAGTTTTGCTGTAGAATTTTTACCGGGACAATATGATCAAAGAGCTGATTCTGCCGAACAATGTATTTCTCTTTTAATTGAAAATAATAAAGATTTATCAGTAAGAAGTGGAAAATTTATAATTCTGTATGGAAATATCAGTGATGATGATTTAAAAAGAATTAAAAAATATTATATAAATGAAGTAGAAATGAGAGAAAAAAATATTGATGTTTTAGTGGAGCAAACAGAAGAAACAAATAAAGATAAAGTACCTATATATGAAGAATTTATTGAGAAAACAGAAAATGAAATATCAAAATTAAGAAATGAATTAGAATTAGCGATGACAGTAAATGATTTACTATTTATTCAGAAATATTTTAAAAATGAAGAAAAAAGAAATCCAACTGAAACAGAAATTAGAGTACTTGACACTTACTGGTCAGATCACTGTAGACATACAACTTTTGAGACAATTATTGACAAGATAACAGTTGAAAATGAAATTTATAAAAATATAATTGAAAAAACAATAACAGAATATTTAGCGAGTAGAGAATATGTACACGGAGAAAAATTAAGTAAAAAGCCGATGACTTTAATGGATTTAGCTACAATATTTGGAAAAGAACAAAGAAAAAATGGGTCACTTTCAGATTTAGAAGTATCTGATGAAATAAATGCGTGTTCAATTTATATTGATGTACCAATAAATGGAAAAGTAGAAAAATGGATTTTACAATTTAAAAATGAAACACATAATCATCCAACGGAAATAGAGCCATTTGGAGGAGCAAGTACATGTATTGGAGGAGCGATAAGAGATCCTTTATCAGGAAGAACATTTGTATATCAAGGAGTTAGAATAAGTGGATCTGCCGATCCGACAGAAAAAGTATCTGACACAATAAATGGTAAATTACCTCAAAAAGTAATTACACAAAAAGCAGCACACGGTTTTTCATCTTATGGGAATCAAATAGGAATGGCTACAACTTATGTAAATGAAATTTATAATGAAGGTTATAAAGCTAAAAGAATGGAGCTAGGACTTGTTGTCGGAGCTGCACCAGCTGAAAATATTATAAGAGAAAAACCTAAAAATGGAGATGTTGTAATTTTACTAGGTGGAAGAACGGGTAGAGATGGAATTGGTGGAGCAACTGGTTCATCTAAAGAGCATACAACCGAATCGTCAGAAAAATCAAGTGCTGAAGTTCAAAAAGGGAATGCAATAGTTGAAAGAAAAATTCAAAGACTATTTAGAGATAAAAATGTAACAAAATTAATTAAAAAATGTAATGACTTTGGAGCAGGTGGAGTGTCTGTTGCGATAGGGGAATTAGCTGATGGACTTGAGATTGACTTAAATAAAGTAAGAGTAAAATATGTTGGGCTTAATGGAACAGAACTAGCAATTTCAGAATCACAAGAGAGAATGGCAGTAGTTATAGATAAAAAAGATATAGAAACATTTATAAAATATGCAGAGAATGAAAATTTAGAAGCGTATCAAGTAGCAACAATTAATGATTCTAATAGATTGGTTATGAAATACAATGAAGAAATAATCGTTGATATTTCAAGAGATTTTTTGAATACAAACGGTGCCAGTCAAAATATTGATATTGAAATTGAAAAAACAAAAAAAGTTAAATATAACAGAAATATTGAAGGAAAAGATTTAAAAGAAAAAATAGTAAATAATTTAAAAGACTTAAATGTTGCATCACAAAGAGGACTAATGGAAACATTTGATTCAACGATTGGAAGCACGACAGTTTTAATGCCGTATGGTGGAAAATATCAATTAACACCTGCAGAAGTGTCAGTACAAAAAGTATCAGTTGTAAATGCTGAAACAGATGTAGCTTCAATGGTTGGATACGGATATAATCCATATATTGCGAAACAAAGTACATTTCATGCTGGAGCATTAGCGGTTATTGAATCAATGGCAAAAATTGTTGCAGCTGGAGGAAATTACAAAAATATAAGATTTACATTCCAAGAATATTTTGAAAGATTAGGAAATGATCCTAAAAAATGGGGGAAACCGTTGTCAGCATTGTTAGGAACGTTATATGTACAAAAACATTTTGGTCTACCATCAATAGGTGGAAAAGACTCAATGAGTGGGACATTCCACGACTTGACAGTACCGCCAACATTAGTATCGTTTGCAGTAAGTGTAGTTGATGCTAATAATGTAATTTCAAGTGAATTGAAACAAACTGAAAATAATATTTATTTGATTGAAACTCCTTACGATGAAAATGATTTACCAAATTTAGCTGAATTGAAAAATAATTTTGATTTAATAAGTGAAAATATAGAGAATAAAAATATAATATCGGCAGTTGCTGTAAAAAATGGTGGAATTGTTGAAGCTTTATCTAAAATTATGTTTGGGAATAAATTAGGACTTGATGTAGCAATAGATAAAACAGAAGAGGAATTATTATCAGTAAATTACGGAGCATTTATTGTAGAAGCTAAAAGTGATTTGGTTGGAAATAATGTGAAATTAATAGGAAAAGTTACAGAAATAAGAACTTTAAAAATAAATGGAACAGAAATTGAAATAGATAACTTAATTGAAAATTGGGAAAAACCACTTGAAAAAATATTCCCAACAAGAAAAGCAGTTAATGACGGAATTGAAGCTAAAGAAATTAAAGCAAAAGTACAACCGAAAGAAAATAGTATAATTACGAGAATTATTGAACCTATTGCAAAACCGAGAGTATTTATTCCTGTATATCCAGGGACAAACTGTGAATACGATTTAGAAAGAGCGTTCAATCGTGAAGGTGCGATTAGTAAAATAGGAATTTTCAATAACTTGTCTCATACAGCGGTTGAAACTTCAATTGATAACTTTATAAAAGAAATTGATAATTCACAAATATTAATGTTTCCGGGTGGATTTAGTGCAGGAGATGAACCAGATGGATCGGCTAAGTTTATTGTGAATGTATTAAGAAATGAAAAAATTAAAGAAGCAGTAGACAGATTATTAAAAAGAGATGGATTAATTTTAGGAATTTGTAATGGATTCCAAGCGTTAATTAAGTCAGGTTTAGTGCCTTACGGAGAAATACGAGAATTAAACGAAGATTCGCCAACATTGACATATAATGCGATTGACAAACATATGTCTAAAATGGTTAAAACAAAAATTATTACAAATGATTCACCTTGGCTAGCAGGTATGGAAGTGGGAGAAATTCACACAATACCGATGTCACACGGAGAAGGTAGATTAGTTATAACAGAGGAAGAATATTTAAGATTATTAAATAATAATCAAATTGCAACAAAATATGTAGATTTAGATGGAAATTCAAGTATGGATACAGAGTATAATCCAAATGGTTCTTACTATGCGATTGAAGGTTTACTAGCTCATAATGGTAGAATTTTAGGAAAAATGGCTCACTCTGAAAGAACAGGAACCAATTTATATAAAAATATAGAAGGAAATATAAATCAAAATTTATTTAGAAACGGTGTAAAATTCTTTAAATAGGAGGAAATTTTTATGAAAGTAGCAATATTTTTTGGAAGTCAATCGGATATAGATAAAATGAGAGGTGCGGCAACTTGTCTAAAAGAGTTTGGAATAGAATTTGAAGCACATGTTTTGTCAGCACATAGAGTACCAGAAAAATTAGAAGAAGTATTAGAAAAATTAGAAAATGAGGGAGCGGAAGTTGTAATTGCAGGAGCTGGACTTGCTGCTCATTTGCCAGGAGTTATAGCTTCAAAAACTATATTGCCTGTAGTGGGAGTACCTTTGAATGCAGCACTTTCTGGGCTTGATGCTTTATATTCAATAGTTCAAATGCCAAAATCAATTCCAGTTGCAACAGTGGGAATAGATAATTCTTATAATGCAGGAATGTTAGCGGTACAAATTTTAGCGGTAAAATATCCAGAAATAAAAGAAAAATTAGTTAAATTTAGAAAAGATATGAAAGCTAAATTTATTGCAGATAATGATAAAAAAGTTGAATTGTAATTTATTAATATAAGATGAAATTATAAAAATAAACTGGAGGTAATTGTAATGGAAAAATTAAATCATATTTATGAGGGAAAAGCAAAAGCAATATACTCAACAAGTAATGAAGATGAAATAATTATGTATTTTAAAGATGATGCGACTGCATTTAATGGAGTGAAAAAAAGTCAATTAGAAGATAAAGGAATTTTAAATAATAAAATTTCTACAATATTATACGGATATTTAATTAAAAATGGTGTTAAAACTCACTGGATTAAAACTTTAAATGAGAGAGAACAATTATGTAAAAAAGTAGAAATTATACCTTTAGAAGTAATTATTAGAAATAGAGCGACAGGAAGTTTCGTTAAAAGATATGGAGCAGAAGAAGGGAAAATTTTTAAAAGACCTACATTTGAATTATCATATAAAAATGATGATTTAGGAGATCCATTATTAAATGACGACCATGCTTTAGCCTTGGAATTATTGTCAGAAAGTGAATTATCAAAAATAAAAGAACAAACATTTTTAATAAATAAATTATTATCTGAATTATTTGATAAAATGAATTTAATTTTAGTAGATTATAAAATTGAATTTGGTAGAGATAAAGATGGAAATATTTTATTGGCTGATGAAATAAGCCCTGATTCAATGAGATTATGGGATAAAGATACATTGAAAAAATTGGATAAAGATAGATTTAGACAAGATTTAGGCGATGTAATGGGAGCGTACAGAGAAGTTTTACGCCGTTTAGAAAGTGTTTTAATTAAATAATTCGGAGGATAAAATAAAAATGTATAAAAGTTTAAACGAAGAATGTGGTGTTTTTGGAGTTTTTGGACATCCAGAAGCAGCCCGTTTAACTTATTATGGACTACATAGTCTGCAACATAGAGGACAGGAAGCTGCAGGGATTGTAGTTAGTGATGGAAAAAGAGTGAATGGACATAATGGTCCCGGTCTTGTATCTGAAGTATTTAACGATGATAGAATTTTTGAGAAATTAAAAGGTACTTCAGCTATAGGACATGTCAGATATGCAACTTCTGGAAGCAGTAGTAGAAGAAATATACAGCCATTTTTATTTCAATTTCATGATGAAAATATTGCGTTAGCACATAATGGGAATTTAATAAATGCAAAGTCATTAAAAATTGAATTAGAAAAAAAAGGAGCTATTTTTCATTCAACTTCAGACACAGAAGTGTTAATACACTTAATTCGTAGAAGTGAAAAAACAGAATTTATAGAACAATTAAAAGAGGCGTTACAGCAAATAAAAGGTGGATTTTCATTTATAATTCAAACTACAAAAAAATTGTATGGAGCAGTAGATCCGTTTGAATTTAGGCCCTTAATTTTAGGAAAAACTAAAAATGGAGCATATGTTTTGGCAAGTGAAACTTGTGCTTTAGATATAGTTGGAGCAGAATTTGTAAGAAATATAAGATCTGGAGAAATAGTGATTATTGATGAAACGGGATTTAGAATAGAAAAATATACTGAAAATACTTCAACTGCAATAGCTGCAATGGAATATGTATATTTTGCAAGACCTGATTCTGATATATCAGGAGTGAATGTTCATAATGCCAGAAAAAGAAGCGGTAGAAGACTTGCTAAAGAATCACCTGTTCCAAATGCAGACATTGTGATTGGAGTGCCTAACTCATCATTGTCAGCAGCTAGTGGATTTGCTGAAGAAAGTGAAAAACCTTATGAAATGGGACTTATAAAAAATCAATATGTAGCAAGGACATTTATTCAACCAACTCAAGAGCTTAGAGAACAAGGTGTTAGAATGAAATTATCGGCAGTTAGAACTGTAGTAAAAGATAAAGTTGTTGTTATGGTAGATGATTCAATAGTTAGAGGTACTACTTCTAGTAGAATAGTACAATTATTGAAAGAAGCTGGAGCAAAAGAAGTTCATGTTCGTATAGCATCACCCGAATTTAAGTTTCCTATATTTTATGGTATAGATGTTTCAAATTCTTCAGAGTTAATTTCCGCAAATAAAACGGTAGAAGAAGTATGTGAGTACATTGGAGCAGATTCGCTTGCATTTTTAAGCATAGAAGGTTTAATCGATTCGATAGGACTTGATTTTGATGCACCTTATACAGGGCTTTGTATGGAATGTTTTAATGGGGATTACCCAGCAGGCTTGGGAGATTATGAGGAAGAATTTATAAAATCATTGACACCTATCCAAAAAGAAGCATTAGAGATAAATGAAAATAAATAACAAGAAAGGAGATTATAATTATTATATTTAAAATAAATAATTATAATAAAAAAAATGTCAATTTCTTATAAAGATTCAGGAGTAGATAAAGAAGAAGGATACAGATCAGTAGAAAAAATTAAAGAAAAAGTGAAAAAAACATATAATAAAAATGTAATAAATGAGCTTGGAAGTTTTGGAGCTTTATACAAATTAGGAGAATACAAAAAACCAGTATTAGTTTCAGGAACAGATGGTGTAGGAACAAAATTAAAAGTAGCTTTTGAAACAGGAATTTATAATACAGTTGGAATAGATTGTGTTGCTATGTGTGTAAATGATATTTTATGTCATGGAGCAAAACCTCTATTTTTCTTAGATTATTTAGCTTGTGGGAAGTTAGATTCAAATGTTTCATCTGAAATAATAAGTGGAGTTGTAGAAGGTTGCGTTCAAGGAGATTCAGCTTTAGTAGGTGGAGAAACTGCTGAAATGCCAGGATTTTATGCTGATGGAGAATATGATATTGCAGGCTTTTCTGTTGGAGTAGTGGAAGAAGAAAAAATGATAAATGGAAGTACAGTTACTGATAATGATGTAATAATTGCAATTCCATCAAGTGGGGCTCATAGTAATGGATTTTCACTTTTAAGAAAATTATTTACAGACTTCAAAGCTGAGTACAATGGAAAAACAATAGGAGAATGGTTATTAACACCAACAAAAATATATGTAAAACCGGTTCAAAAAGTGATGGAGAAAATCAATGTTCATGGAATGGCTCACATAACAGGGGGAGGAATTATAGAAAATGTTCCTAGAACAATTCCTGATGGATATTGTGCCAATATTGATAAATCAAAAATTAAAGTACATCCATTATTTAAACATGAGGCTTTTAATAGAGTGCCTGAAGATGAAATGTGGGGAACATTCAATATGGGAGTTGGATTTGTAATAATTGTAGATAAAGCCGATGGTCAAAAAGTGATAGATATTTTAGCTGAAAATGGAGAAAATGCTTACGAAATTGGGTATATAAGCAAAGTAAATTATGTTTGAAATAAAAAAGAAAAATATAGCAGTTCTTGTATCTGGGAGCGGTTCAAATTTACAATCAATTATTGATAATATTGAACAAGGAAATTTAAACTGTAAAATTACATATGTTATAGCAGATAGACCTTGTTATGGACTGGAAAGAGCTAAAAATCATCAAATTAAAAATATTATGTTAGATAGAAAGTTATTTAAAGAAAAATTATCGGACGA
>CALHVR010000087.1 GCA_938037005.1 uncultured Leptotrichiaceae bacterium
TCTTGATTCAATATTTCCAAGACTGTTTATTTCAACCACTAAATCTTTTATACCTAATCTTTCTAAAAATTCACAACCCATTTTTATAATTTCTGCATCTAAAAGAGGATTCCTAACTCCAAACATTTCTATACCCATTTGATGAAACTCTCTAAATCTTCCTTTTTGTGGTGCCTCGTATCTATACATAGGACCATTATAATACCATTTTACTATTGGATCAGCCTTATGTAATCCTGCTTCTAAATATGCTCTAACAACACCTGCTGTTCCTTCTGGTCTCATAGTTACATCTCTATTTCCTTTATCTTTGAAATCATACATTTCTTTAGAAACAACATCTGTTTCATCTCCAACACCTCTTCTAAATAATTCTGTCTCTTCTAAAATTGGTGTAATTATTCTCTCATATCCATATTTTTCAAAGACATCTTTTGCAGTTTCTACAATAAAATCATATTTTTTTGCATCTTCAAAATATCTATCTTTCATTCCTTTTAAAATATTTACCATTTTTTCACTTCCTATTTTATAATTTCTAAAACTTTTTTAAGTATTTCATCATTTATTTCATCTATGGTTTTTAATGTATCATTTTCTACACATTTTATTATTTCCCATTTTTGGTCTATTGCCAATTTTTTAGCCGTTTCATATGACTTTTTCATATATTCTTCATCTCTTTCGTGAATATCTTTTTGAGCTTCCCCCGTTATTTTATTATCACGATTTTTCATTAGTTTTTGGCTAAATTCATAAGGCATATCCAAGAAAAATACCGCATCTGGCTTTGGAATACTAACTTTATTCCATTCCAAATCCGTAATCCAATCTAAGTATTTTTTTTGCTCTTCCTCATTTTCAATTTTTGGTAATTGATGAATCATGTTTGAAGTTGTGTAACGGTCACTTATCACAACTCCACCTTCTAAGTAAAATTTCTCCCAATCTTTTTTGTATGATGCAAATCTGTCTACTGAATAAAGAACTGAAGCTGCATAAGCATTTACATCTCCTGTATTTTCACCAAATTCTCCTGCAAGATACATTTTTACTGGCTCAGACGCTTTGCTTTCATAATTTGGAAACGACACCTTTTTTATTGCAATTTTTGTTTTTGTTTGTAATCTTCTATACAATTTTTCTGTCTGTGTTTGCTTCCCACTTCCGTCAGAACCTTCTATTATTATAAGTTTTCCCAACTTTTTACTCCCATCTAAAAAACTTTTTATTAATTACAATATATATCATTATATCAAAATATACAATTTTTTTAAAGTAAAATTGAAAAATAGAAACTTTCGTTCTCTACTCATTTCTATTTTATATTTTTCTATTTAACTATTTTATTAATCCCATTGATTTTAACGCTACGTTCCACTCTTGTATTCTACCCGAATATTTTTCTAATAATTCTTCAATCCCATCTCCAGACACTGTAACTTCTATCATTTTATCACCATTGTACAAGTTTTTAACAACATCTAAATCATCCTTACTTGCAACTTCTCCAAAAATTGTATGATTTCCATCCAACCAATCTGTTGGAACTGTCGTTATAAAAAATTGACTTCCATTCGTTCCAGGTCCTGCATTTGCCATAGCTAACTTTCCTGCTTTATTAAATTTAAGTCCATTATCAGTTTCATCTTCAAATCTATATCCAGGTCCACCCATACCTGTTCCGGTAGGATCTCCTCCTTGAGCCATAAAATCTTCAATTACTCTATGAAAAATTACACCATCATAATATTTTTGTTGAATTAAATTTACAAAATTTGCTACTGTTAATGGTGATTTTTCTGGGAATAATACTAAATTTATATCCCCCTTTAAAGTTTTAATCGTTACGTTCATTCTATTTTCCTTTCCTTTACTGTATGATTGGATTCCTAAAATACAAAGTAATAACATCATTGTTAATATTTTTTTCATCATACAATTCCTTTCACTTTAATTTTTATAATTTAAACAATACATCAAAAGCATTTTTGCTTACTTCAATAAATTTTAATAACTCATTTTGTGTAAAAGTAGCTTCTTCTCCAGTACCTTGCAATTCAATAAATTCTCCTTTATCATTCATTACAATATTCATATCTACTTCCGCTTTTGAATCTTCCTCATATTCCAAGTCTAGTAAAACTTGCCCATTCACTTTTCCAACACTTATCGCTGCAACTTTTGATTTTATTGGAATTTCTGTTAATTTCCCTTCATCTATAAGTTTTTCTATCGCAAGTTCTACAGCTAAATAAGCTCCAGTTATGGATGCTGTTCTCGTTCCTCCGTCTGCTTGAATGACATCGCAATCAACTAAAATTTGTCTTTCTCCTAATTTCTCCAAATCTACAGCTGATCTCAACGCTCTTCCAATCAACCTTTGAATTTCCATTGTTCGACCCATTATTTTACCTTTTGATGCTTCCCTTTGCACTCTATTATTTGTAGCTCTCGGCAACATACTATACTCAGCTGTTATCCATCCGCTTCCTGTTCCTCGTAAAAATGGAGGTATTCTTTCTTCTACTGTTGCATTACAAATTACTTTTGTGTTTCCAAATTCTATCAAAACAGATCCTTCAGGATGTATTATATAATTTCTAGTAACTTTAACTTTTCTCATTTCATCGTTTTTTCTTCCGTTATTTCTCATTTTTCTCCTTTATAAATACAATGGAAATTTTTTCGTCAATTCTATTACTTCTTTTTTTACTTCATCTATTATTACTTCATCATTTATATTTTCTAATACTTTTACAATCATTTTAGCTATTTTTCTAGCTTCTTCTTCTTTCATTCCTCTTGCTGTAATCGCTGGTGTTCCAAGTCTTACACCACTTGTTATAAATGGTTTTTCCGGATCGTTTGGTATAGCATTTTTATTACAAGTTATTCCAGCTTTTTCTAATGTCTCTTCTGCAACTTTTCCTGTTACATTTTTTTGTCTTAAGTCAACTAACATTAAGTGATTATCTGTTCCTCCACTTACTATTCTAAGTCCACCTTTTACTAACTCGTCTGCCATAGCTTTTGCATTTTTTCTAACTTGTTTTTGATACTCTTTATATTCTGGTTGCAACGCCTCTTTAAATGCCACTGCTTTTGCTGCAATTATATGAACTAATGGACCTCCTTGAATCCCTGGAAATATCGTTTTATCTATTTTTTTCGCAATTTCCTCGTTGTTTGTTAAGATAATTCCACCTCTAGGCCCTCTTAAAGTTTTATGTGTTGTAGATGTAACAACATCAGCGTACTCAATAGGATTTGGATGTTCTCCAGCGGCAACAAGTCCGGCAATATGTGCCATATCAACCATTAAATAAGCACCTATTTCATCTGCAATTTCTCTAAATTTTTTAAAATCAATAATTCTTGAGTAAGCACTCGCTCCAGCTACAATTATTTTGGGTTTATGTTCTAAAGCTAAAGCTCTTACTTGTTCAAAATCAATCAATTCCGTTTCTGCATTTAATCCATACTCAATTCCTACATAATTTTTACCAGAAAAATTAATTTTATATCCGTGCGTTAAATGTCCACCCGAACTTAGTCCCATTCCTAAAATTTTATCACCAGCTTCAAGCAATGAAACATAAACACCCATATTAGCTTGTGATCCTGAATGTGGTTGAACATTGGCATATTTTGCCCCAAACATTTCTTTTAATCTTTCAATCGCAAGACTTTCCACAACATCAGCATTTACACAACCACCATAATATCTTTTCCCCGGATATCCCTCTGCATATTTATTTGTGAAAACTGATCCAGCTGCCTCCATCACAGCTTTAGACACAAAGTTTTCAGAAGCAATCAACTCTATTCCTTCCTCTTGTCTTTTAGCCTCAGCTACTATCGCATTATACACCTCTACATCAACATTTTTTATATAACTCATCGCATCTCTCCTTTTGTTTTATTTTATTTCTTCTGCCATTGGATAAATATCTTTTATTTCTTTAACTATTTTATCAATCTCTCTCATTATTTCATTTTGTTTATCTCGTGATCCTTTCATTGCAACTCTTACATGAACGGATTTTTCTTTTGCATACGGTGCAACTGTTGGATTAGACATTTTAAAATATTTTTTTAATCTATCATCGATAGTTCCTTCAGGCACTCCTTTTATTTCTAATGTTTTCATAAGCAAAATCGTTCCCGAATATTCACTAAGCAATGGTAAAACTTCATTATCAATCATATAAGTTAATTCTTTTGGTGGCCCAGGTAAAACTAATATTTTTTTCCCTTCTTTTTCAAAGAAAAAACCGGGTGCAAGTCCTGCTCCATTTTCTATTAATCTTGAACCTTTTATTATGGAAACTTCTTTTGAGGCTCCAGTAGGTAAATCTATTATCCCTCTTTCATTATACTTTTCTTTTAACATATTGAAATATCTTGGTATCACTTCTAGTTTTTCTCCAAAATAATACGCAACTGCTTCTTTTGTAATATCATCAATCGTAGGTCCTAAACCTCCTGTTGTAATTACTAAATCTACTCTATTAAATGCTATATCTAAACATTCCTGAACTCTTTTAAAATTATCTCCAACTGTAGTTTGATAATACAAATCTATTCCAATATTTGTTAATTTTTCTGAAATATACTGTGCATTAGTATTTACTATATCTCCAACTAATAATTCTGTTCCTATACATATAATTTCTGTTTTCATTTTATCAACTCTTTTCAATTTTTATCAATAAATATCTTTTTATAAACAACTTAAATTGCTAAAATATATTTATAATTTTTTCTTTTCCCACTCCCTTTTCAACTTTAATTTTATTATATATATT
>CALHVR010000088.1 GCA_938037005.1 uncultured Leptotrichiaceae bacterium
TATTTGAATTAATAAATAAAAATCTTATAAAAAATAGTCAAAGAATATTGATTTTAATTTTAATATTTTTTGAAAAAAATTTAAAACAAAAAATAGTTCAAAAAATATCAAAAAAGTAGTAATATAAGTGATTTTTATTAGAAAATTGTAAAAAAATATGATATAATGAAACATATAAAAATTTAGATTGAACATAAAAAATATATATGAATAAACAAACTATATATATTATAAATTTAAAAAAAGAAAGAGTGAGGAGAATATGAAAGAAAGAATATTGATAATAGAAGATGATTCTAAAATTTCAAGATTATTAGAGATTGAATTAAAATATGAAGGATTTGATCCTCATTTTGCTAAAGATGGTAAAGAAGGACTTAATATGGCGAAATATGGTAATTATGATTTAATATTATTAGATGTTATGTTACCAAAAATGAGTGGAATGGAAGTTTGTAAAAGAATAAGAGAAGATTCTCAAGTGCCAATAATTTTAGTAACTGCAAAGGATGATATAAATGATAAAATTGTTGGATTTGACTATGGAGCAGATGATTATTTAACAAAACCGTTTTCAACAGAAGAATTAGTTGCGAGAATGAAAGCGTTAATTAGAAGGACTAAAAAAGTATCTGATAATAAAGGAATATTTGAATATGAAGATTTAAAAATAAATTATCCAACTTATGAAGTATTTAGAGGAAAAGATTTAATTCCATTATCAAAAAGGGAATTTGAATTATTAGATTTTTTAGTTATAAATAAAGGGATTGTTTTAACAAGAGATAAAATACTAGAAGAAGTTTGGGGCTTTGATTATATTGGGAATGATAATATTTTAGATTTGTATATTAAATATTTAAGAGATAAAGTAGATAAACCTTATGAAAGAAAATTTATTAAAACAGTTAGAGGGATTGGTTTTATCTTCAAGTAGGAGTAAAAAATGAAAAAATTGAAATTGGAAGATAAAATATCAACATGGTATATCTCACTATTTTTAATTTTCATAATATTTTCTAATGTTAGTATATTTTATATTTTAAAAACACAAAATGATAAAGAGCAATTAGAAGCAAATATAGTAAAAACAAATGAAATAAATGATTTCTTAAATAAAGTTACAATATTTTCGCAAAAATATAATAATTTTTCTTTAGAGTTTAATCCTAAAATAGAAGGTAAAAAAGTAACTTATTCAAAACCTTTTAATCCGGGAGAAGAAGGTTATTTATATTTATTGACTTACACAAATTCTAATTCGGAAAATAAAATTTTGTTAAATACAGTAACAACAATTGATAGTGATGAAAAAGAAAGTGATGATAAGTTATTAAATGATTTACAAAAATTAAAATTAGAAGCTAATAATTTGAAAAAAAGTAAGGTAATTGGACTAAGTTCAAGCTCTGATGAAACGGAGAGAAAATATAGTGTAATAAAAGTAGAAAGAGAAATTGCTAAAAGTAAATTTGAAGTTTATATTTTACGTGATATTACATCAGAAAATACATTGTTTTATAGATTGATGATAGTGAGTGGAATAGTTATTTTAGTAGGATTGTTAATAATTTATATTACTTCAAAATATTTAAGTAAAAGAGTATTAAAACCAATTAATGCAATTATAAATTCAGCGAAAGTAATAAATGCTAAAAATCTTAGTGAAAGAATACCGAATGCAAAAAGTGGAGATGAGCTTCAACGGTTAAGCGAAATATTAAATGAAATGTTACAAAGATTAGAAACATCGTTTTATAATCAATCAAAATTTGTATCAGATGCTTCACATGAATTGAGGACACCGTTGACAATAATAAAAGGATATGCAGAAATAATTAAAAAAAGAAAACTTACAAATCCTGAAATTTTTGAAGAATCAATTGATTCAATTATAAATGAAGTTAATAATATGCTAACTTTAATAGAAAGATTATTATTTTTAGCTCGTGGAGAAAGAAATAAAATAAATTCAGCATTTAGAAAAGTTCAAATTAATGATATGATTGAACAAATTTATATGGAAGCAAAAATTTCAAATAAAAATCATAATTATAAAATAGTTCAAAATGATGAGTATGTTTTAAAAATAGATGAAACATTATTGAAACAAGCTATAAGGACAATACTTGAAAATTCTATGAAATATTCAGAAAAAGGAAGCACTATTTATATAGGGTCAACTATTATGAAAAAAGAGGCAGTTATAACAATTAGAGATGAAGGAATTGGAATTTCAGAAGAAGATCAGGAAAGAGTGTTTGAAAGATTTTATAGAATTGATGAATCAAGAACTAAATCTACTGGTGGTACAGGGTTAGGATTAGCTATTGTTAGTAGAATAATAGGAATACATAGTGGTAGAATAAATATGAAATCACAATTAAATGTAGGAACGGAAATACAATTAATTTTACCAGTTTAAAAAAGGAGAGAAAATGGCTAGAAAATATTTTGGAACTGATGGGATGAGAGGAGAAGCTAACAAAGATTTGACGATAGACTTAGTTACAAAATTAGGGTTAGCTTTAGGATATTACTTGAAAAAAAATAAAAAGGGGAAAAATAAACCTAAAATAATATTAGGAACAGATACTAGAATCTCGGGTTATATGATAAGATCGGCATTGAGTACAGGATTGAACTCTATGGGAGTTCATATTGATTTTGTTGGAGTTTTACCAACACCGGGGGTTTGTTATTTAACAAGAAAATTAAAAGCAGATGCAGGGATTATGATTTCTGCTTCACATAATCCAGTTAAAGATAATGGAATAAAAATATTTAGTCAAAATGGGTATAAATTACCAGATTCTGTTGAGGAAGAATTAGAAGCCCTAATGGAAAAAACGGATGAACTTATACAGTATCAAATGCCAGGAGATGATTTGGGGAGATTTACTTATATTGAAGATGATATGAGAATTTATTTGGATTTTTTAAGTTCAACAGTAAAAAGAGATTTTAAAGGTTTGAAAATAGTTATAGATGCTGCAAATGGAGCAGCATATAGAGTAGCTTCAAAAATTTATCAAAGACTTGGTGCAGAAATAATTGTAATAAACAATATTCCAAATGGTAAAAATATAAATGTAAACTGTGGATCAACACATCCGGAATTATTACAAGAAATAGTTAAAGTTTATAATGCTGATTTAGGATTAGCTTTTGACGGTGATGCAGATAGATTGATTGCCGTTGATCATACTGGGAAAATTGTAGATGGTGATTTAATTATTGCCATAATTGCAGGGTATTTACACAAAAAAGGATTACTTAATGATAATAAAGTTGTAACAACTGTTTTGAGTAATATGGGATTTGAAAAATATTTGGATCAACAAGGTATTGGACTTATAAGAGCAAATGTTGGAGATAGATATGTTCTTGAAAAAATGAAAGAGTTTGGACTTAATATTGGTGGAGAGCAATCTGGACATATATTAATGTTAGATTATAATACTACTGGAGATGGAGTTTTATCTTCGATTCAATTAGTGAATGCAATGTTAGAAAGTGGAAAAACTTTATATGAATTAGTTGATGAAATTAAGCTTTGGCCACAAAAATCTCAAAATATTATAGTTTCTAAAGAGAAAAAAGTAACTTGGGAAAGTAATGTTGAATTATCAACTTTCATTAAAGCAAAAGAAAAAGAGATTGAAGGAAAAGGAAGAATATTGGTAAGGGCCTCTGGGACAGAATCTTTAATAAGAGTAATGGTAGAAGCTGAAACTCAAGAAATTGTAGATAAATTTGTAAAAGAGTTAGCAAATAAAGTTGAAGAATTGTTAGGTTAATATAAATTTAAAAAGCTAGTATATAAAGGTATACTAGTTTTCTATTTAAAAATATAATGATTAAATTAAAGTGATTGGAGAGAATATGTTTTTAAGTATCATAAAAGTATTTATACTTAGTTTAGTTGAAGGACTAACAGAATTTGTACCAGTAAGTAGTACAGGACATATGATAATAGTAGATAATTTTTTAAAATTATCCAATAATAAGGAGTTTGTATCAGCATTTCAAATAATTATACAATTAGGAGCAATTTTATCAGTTGTAGTTTATTACTGGAAAAGAATTTTTCCTTTTAGTAAAGGGAATAGTAAAGAAAAAATGATGGAAATAATACAAATGTGGATAAAGATAGTTATAGCAGTACTTCCAGCTATTGTCTTAGGACTTTTGTTGGACGACATAATAGAAACAAAATTTTTTAATCCATTAACTGTATCAATAATGCTAGTTTTTTATGGAATTATTCTTGTATGGCTTGAAAGTAAAAATAAAAAAATAGAAAAATATAAAAAAATAAAGGATGTCCCGGTAAAAGTAGCGTTGGGAGTAGGATTTTTTCAATGTTTGGCGATGATTCCGGGGACTTCAAGGTCAGCTGCAACAATAATAGGAGGAGTATTATTAGGACTTAATAGAGTTTTAGCAACAGAATTTTCATTTTTTTTAGCAATTCCAACAATGATTGGAGCTTCATTATTAAAAATTGTAAAAATGGGAAATGATTTGATGTTAAATGAATGGTTTTTAATAGGGCTAGGCTTTGTATTGTCGTTCATAATTGCGTATTTAGTAATAAAAGTGTTTATGAATTATATTAAAAAACATGATTTTAAAATATTTGGTTATTATAGAATAATTTTAGGAATAATTATGATAATTTTATACTTTGTGGGGGTAGTAAAATAATAAATGATAAAAATAAATATTGATATAAATAGAAATAAGTTGGAAGAATTTGTAAGAGTTTTATTACCAGAATATTACAGTATTTTAAATGAAAAAGATGAAAGAGAAAATGACATTGAAATAGAAGTGATTGAAACAGAAAAAGAGATAAAAATTGAAACAAAATTATTAAATTTACAAATGGGAAGAATAGAAAAAGTTGTAAGAAGCCATTATAAAAAGGTAAATGAAGAATATTTTGATCAAGCTGAAGTAATGGTAAAAACATCGCTTTTGAAATTATTTGAAAAAACGGAAGATTATATGTGGGGGGCATTAATAGGGGTAAGACCAACAAAAATTGTAAGACGATTTTTAAATATGGGGATTAGTTATGATGAAATTGAAAATATTTTGGAAAAAATATATTTTGTATCGTCAAAAAAAATAAAACTTTTAATTGATATAGTGAAAAGACAAGAACAATATTTAGATAAAGAAACAATAGGAATTTATATAGGGGTAGCGTTTTGTCCAACAAAATGTTCGTATTGTTCTTTTCCAGCTTATTTGTTAAGAGGAAAGTATAAAGAACGATATGGAGAATACATTGATTCATTGTATAGAGAAATAAAGGAAATTGGGGAATTGACGAAAGAATTGGGGTTGAAAATAAATACAATATATATAGGTGGAGGGACGCCGTCAATTTTAACAAGTGAGGAAATAGAAAAATTATTAGATAATATATTAGAGAATTATGATTTATCGAATTTAAAAGAGTTTATATTTGAAGCAGGAAGAATCGACACATTGGATCGAGAAAAAATGAGAATTTTAAAGGAAAAAGGGATAAATAAAATTAGTATAAATCCGCAAAGCTTTAATGAAAGGACGCTAAAACTGGTAAATCGTTATCATAATCAAGAGCAATTTGATTTGGTATATAATTTGGCAAAAGAATTCGGACTTGATATAAATATGGATTTGATTTTAGGGCTTCCAAGAGAAACGACAGAAGATGTAATTTATACGATGAATAAAATTAGTGAGTATGATATGGAAAATCTAACAATACATAATTTAGCAATAAAAACTGCAAGTAAGTTAAATAAAGAAAATTATAGACATAAAGATGTACTTGATTTTGAGAAAATTTACAATAAAATAGATGAAGTAGTTGAAAATAAAGGGCTTAAGCCATATTATATGTATAGACAGAAAAATAGTTTTCAATGGGGAGAAAATCTTGGATATTCATTAAAAAATAAAGATTCTATTTATAATATTGAAATGATTGAGGAGAATAAAACGATAATTGGAATAGGTGCTGGAGCAGTTACAAAATTAATTTGGAAGGATAAGGAAAAAGATAAGGATAATATAAAAAGACTTATAAATCCTAAAGATCCATTAGTTTGGATTGATGAATTATCGGAAAGATTGGAAAATAAAAAAGTAGAATTGAGAAAAATGTACGAATAAAATGGTAATGAATGAAATTTGTTAATATGGTTTTAAAGATAAAAAAGGGAGAGGGTTAAAATGAAAATAAAATATGTGTTAATTTTTGTGATCTTATTAGTTTTAGGGAATTTTGCAAGATTATTTGTAGAAGATAAAACGATGAAAGATGTAGAAATAAATGAGGAAGTAAGTTATGATAAAAATGAAGCAAAAAAAGAATCGGATTTATCAAAAACTAAAGAAAAATTTGATATAAATTTAATAAGTTATGAAGAATTATTAAAATTGGGGTTTAATAAGTCAAAAGCAACAAAAATAATAGAATATAGAGATGAAGTTGGAGTGATTGAAAATATTTTAGATTTGAAAAATGTGAATAAATTTGGCGAAAGTGGATTGAAACAAGTAAAAAAATATTTGATTGTTGATAATGAAAAAATAAAAGATCCTGAAAAAAATTACGGTAAAGTAATAAAAAAATTTAATATAAATAATTTAGATGAAGATGGATTGAAAAAAATAGGATTTACAAAAAAGGAAATAAAAATATTAATAATAGAAATAAATAAAAATAAAATAAGATCAAATGTGGAGCTTGAAAAAATTATAGGGAAAGAGCGTTATATCCAACTTGAAAAAAGAATAAAATTTATAGATTAAAGAGAAAAACCGGATTTATATTCGGTTTTTTTTTTGAAGATAAATAGCTTTTAAAAGTAAATATTTTTTATGAATGTATAATTTTAAATTATAATCTTACGCAAAAATAATTTTATAAATTATAAAATAAAGTGTTCTATTTTGAATTTTAATTTAAAATAGAAAAATGATTAAAAAAATAGTTGACAAGTTTTTTAAAATGTAGTATATTTATCTTGTAGTTAGCAATCGTAGTTGATGAGTGCTAATAACAAAGGAAGGTGTCAGAAATGAATGATAGAGAACAATTAATATTAAAAGCAATTATCAAGCATTATCTGGAGTATGGAGAAAGTGTTGGTTCGAGGACATTAGAAAAAAAGTATAGTATTGGAGTGTCTTCAGCAACAATACGAAATACAATGGCAGATCTTGAAGATAAAGGCTTAATCATAAAAACACACACATCTTCTGGAAGAATTCCTACGAGTGAAGCGTATAAGCTTTATGTAGATGAATTAATAAAAATTAGAGATATATCAAAAGAAGCAAAAGCTAAAATAATTAAAGCGTATAATAGAAAAATAAATCAAATTGATTTAATTTTTGAAGAAACGACAAGACTTTTATCTAGAATGAGTCAATACGCTGCCGTTGTTATTGAACCGTCGATAAAACAAGAAATTATAAAAAAAGTTAAATTGGTTCATATAAATGATACAAATATTTTAGCTGTAGTTGTTTTAGATAAATTTTTAACTAAAAATTTAAATATTTATCTTGAAAATCCAATAACTGAAATAGAGGTGGAGGAGGTAAATGAATATTTAAATGATAAAATTAAAAATAGTTCTCAAATTTTTACATTGTCTGATTTAAGAGAATTTTTTGTAAATACAGATTATTTTGAATCAGAAGACTTCCAAGACAATCAAGTTATGGATGAGGGAAAAATATTTTTTGAAGGGGGTACAAATTTACTTGAAAATAATGTTTCAGATGTGATGAAAGTTATTGAACGAATAAAATTCTTTAATAGTCCTAGTGATATGCGTCAAATATTTTCGCAATTTATAAATACTGATGAGTATAAGGATGGAGAAGTGAACGTAATATTTGGTGAAGATTTAGAAATTCCAGGTTTAGAAGATTTTTCATTTGTATTTTCAGTTTACACGATGGGAGATGCAAAAGGAATTATGGGTGTTATCGGGCCTAAACGGATGGAATATTCAAAAACTGTGGGACTAGTGGAATATGTATCAGAAGAAGTACAACAATTACTTAAAAAGAATAAATAAAAAGGAGATGAGAGGGAGTTGTCAGAAGAAATTAAAGATGAACAAATAAATGAAACTTTAAATAAAGAAACTGTTGAAAATACAGAGAAAATTAAAGTTGAAGAAACAAAAGAAGAAACTGCGGAAGAGAAAATAGTTAAATTGGAAGCAGAATTACAAGAATGGAAAAATTCTTATACTAGAAAATTAGCAGAATTTCAAAACTTTACAAAAAGAAAAGAAAATGAAGTCGCTGAAATGAAAAAATATGCTTCTGAAGGGATAATTATTAAGGTTTTAGACAATATAGACAATTTGGAAAGAGCAGTAGTTGCATCAGAAGAAACTAAGAACTTTGAATCGTTAATAGAAGGTGTCCATATGATTTTAAAAAATTTAAAGGCATTACTGAATGATGAAGGAGTTGAAGAGTTGGAGGCAATGCAAGGATTAACTTATAATCCTTATGAACATCAAGCTATGATGACAGAAACAAATGAAGAATTGGAAAATGACGTTATAGTACAAGTATTTCAAAAAGGTTATAAATTAAAAGGAAAAGTAATAAGACCGGCGATGGTTACAGTTAATAAGAAATAAATTATAAAAATATTATAGATAATTATAAAAGAGGAGAATGATAGATATGAGTAAAATAATAGGAATAGATTTAGGAACAACAAATAGCTGTGTGGCAGTAATGGAAGGTGGAAACTTCACAATTATACCAAATTCTGATGGAGGAAGAACAACTCCTTCAGTTGTAAATATTAAAGATAATGGAGAAATTATAGTAGGGGAAATTGCAAAAAGACAAGCAATAACAAATCCAGATTCAACAGTAATTTCAATTAAAACTCACATGGGTACAGATCATAAAGAACATATTTTTGGAAAAGATTATACACCACAAGAAATTTCAGCAATGATATTGAAAAAATTGAAAAAAGATGCTGAAGCTTATTTAGGAGAACCTGTAACTGAAGCAGTTATAACAGTTCCAGCTTACTTCACTGACGCTCAAAGACAAGCAACTAAAGATGCTGGAGAAATAGCAGGATTAACAGTAAAAAGAATTATAAATGAGCCAACAGCAGCAGCATTATCATATGGATTAGATAAGAAAAAAGAAGAAAAAGTGTTAGTATTCGATTTAGGAGGAGGTACATTTGATGTATCTGTGTTAGAAATTGGAGATGGTGTAGTAGAAGTTATTTCAACTTCAGGAAATAACCACTTAGGAGGAGATAATTTTGACCAAAAAATTATAGACTGGTTAGCTGACGAGTTTAAAAAAGAAACTGGAATTGATTTAAGAAATGATAAAATGGCAATTCAAAGATTAAAAGATGCAGCAGAAGACGCTAAGAAAAAATTATCAACAACATTAGAAACACCAATTTCATTGCCGTTCATTACAATGGACGCAACAGGGCCTAAACATTTAGAAAAAAAATTAACTAGAGCTGCATTTGATGAATTAACAAAAGATTTAGTAGAAGCAACTAAAGGGCCAGTTAAACAAGCATTAGAAGATGCAAACTTAAGTCCAAGTGAAATTGATGAAGTATTATTAGTTGGAGGATCTACAAGAATACCAGCAGTTCAAGAATGGGTAAAATCTTATTTAGGGAAAGAACCAAATAAATCAATTAATCCTGATGAAGTGGTAGCTGCAGGAGCTGCAATTCAAGGTGGAGTATTAATGGGAGATGTTAAAGATGTATTATTATTAGATGTAACGCCATTATCATTAGGAATTGAAACTTTAGGTGGAGTATTCACAAAAATAATTGAAAGAAATACAACAGTACCTGTTAAAAAATCACAAGTATTCTCAACTGCAGTAGATAATCAACCAGCAGTATCAATAAATGTATTACAAGGGGAAAGAGCTAAAGCTGTAGACAATCATAAATTGGGAGAATTTAATTTAGAAGGAATACCAGCTGCTCCAAGAGGAATACCTCAAATTGAAGTAACATTTGACATTGATGCAAACGGAATTGTGCATGTATCAGCTAAAGATTTAGGAACAGGAAAAGAAAATACAGTAACAATTTCAGGATCTTCAAACTTATCTAAAGAAGATATAGAAAAAATGAAAAAAGATGCAGAAGCACATGAAGCAGAAGATGCTAAATTTAAAGAATTAGTTGAAGCAAGAAACCAAGCAGATCAATTAGTAATCGCAACTGAAAAAACAATTCAAGAAAATGAAGCTAAATTACAAGGGACTGAAAAAGAAGATATCGAAAAAGCAATAGAAGAATTGAAAAAAGTTAAAGATGGAGATGATTTAGAGGCTATAAGAAAAGGTATCGAAGAATTATCAAAAGTTTCTCAAGGATTTGCAACAAGAATGTATCAAGAAGCTGCTCAAGCTCATCAAGCACAACAAGGAACAGAAGAAGCAACAGAAAACGGAAATAATACAGACGATGTTCAAGATGCAGAAATTGTAGATTAATACTTGATTTAATTAAGAAAAAGAAGGGGAAGTCGGTTCTCCTTCTTTATAAAATTTTAAATATATAATAAAAGGATGAGTAAAAATGGAAGATATATTAAGAACTTTAGAGAGCAATAATGTTAAAATTATTGTTGCTGATAGAGGAGCAGAATTAAGAAGTTATAAAGTAAATGGAGAAGAATTTATATGGGATAGAAATCCTGAGTTTTGGGCGGCTAGTTCACCAGTATTATTTCCATTTGTGGGAAATATAAAAAATGGAGAATATAATTATAAAGGTAAAAAATACGAAATATTAACAAAACATGGATTTGCTAGAACGGAAGTTTTTGATTTTGTAGCAGAAACTGAAAATTCTTTGAAATTTAGATTTTCTTCAAATGATGAAACATTGAAAAAATACCCGTTTGAATTTGATTTGTTTTTAACATATATAATAAAAGGTGATATATTAGAAATTCAATACGACGTGATAAATAAAAATAACTTTAATATGTATTTTTCACTTGGAACACATCCTGCATTTTCTTTAAATGTGAATAAAGATATAGAATTACAAGATTATTATTTAGAATTTGAACAAAAAGAAACAGCATCTAAATATAAAATTAGCAGTAATGGTTTAATTTTAAATGAAAAGATAAGTTGCTTAAATAACAATGATAAATTGGAAATTACAGAAAATATTTTTGATGATGACGCAATAATATTAAATGAGTTGAAATCAAAAAAAGTTACGATAAAAAATAATAAAACTAGAAAAGAATTAAGTGTAGAGTACAAAGGGTTTCCTTATATAGCTTTTTGGAGTAAACCTAAAGCACCGTATGTTTGTATAGAAACTTGGTACGGAATTCCAGATTTTGAAGATACTAATGGTAAATTAGAAGAAAAAAAAGGTATTTTAAAATTAGAGAAGAATGATAAGTTTCATGCTAAATTGATTATTAAAGGAATTGTATAAGAAAAAAATATAAAAGTTAATAAAAAGAGAGGAGAGCATCTCTAAAAAAGAGGAGGTGTAAAAGAAATGGCTAAAAGAGATTATTATGAAGTGCTTGGAATTACAAAAAATGCGAATGAAAGTGAAATAAAAAAAGCGTATAGAAAAGCAGCGATGAAATATCATCCAGATAAATTTGCAAATTCATCAGAAGCTGAAAAAAAAGATGCAGAAGATAAATTTAAAGAAATAAATGAAGCGTATGAAATATTATCGGATGCACAAAAAAAAGCAGCATATGATCAGTATGGACATGCAGCGTTTGAAAACGGAGGTCAAGGCAGTGGTTTTGGAGGATTTGGTGGATTTAGTGGTGGATTCTCAAGCCAAGGATTTGATTTTGAAGATTTAGGAGATATATTTGGAAGCTTCTTTGGTGGAGGTTCAAGTAGAAGAAGTCAAGGTCCTAGAGTAAAAGAAGGAGCAGATTTAAGATATAATGTAGAACTTACATTAGAAGAAGTTGCAAAAGGGACAGAAAAAGAAATAAAATACAAAAGGCAAGGAAAATGTAATACATGTAACGGTACAAGTGTAGAGCCTGGACATAATATGAAAACTTGTGATAAATGTAATGGAACTGGGCATATAAGACAACAGCAAAGATCGATTTTTGGTGTTCAAGTAACGATGGCAGAATGTGATAAATGTAACGGTACAGGTAAAATACCGGAAAAAGCATGTCATACATGTCATGGAAAAGGTGTTGAAAGAGAAACAGTTACAAGGAAAATAAGAATTCCATCTGGAGTAGAAACAGGTCAAAGATTAGTAGTTAGAGACGGTGGAGATTTAGGGGAAAATGGTGGAATTTATGGAGATTTATATATTTTTATAACAGTAAAAAAACATGAAATTTTTGAAAGAAGTGGTTATGATATTTATTGCCAAGTTCCAATAGGAATGACAACGGCTATACTTGGTGGTGAAGTAGAAGTTCCAACATTAGATGGTAAGATGAAAATAAAGATACCAGAAGGGACACAAAATGGTAAGGTATTTAGATTAAAGGACAAAGGAATAAATTCTGGACATGGAATAGGATCTGAAATTATTGAAATTAAAATTGAAACACCAACAAGTTTATCTGACAAACAGAAAAAAATATTAGAAGAATTTGATTCAAGTTTAAAAAGTAAAAATTATAAAGAATCTTATTCTTTTGGAGAAAAGATAAAAAAATTCTTCAAAAAATTTGAAAATTAAAAAAATAAATTTTTTCATAATTTTTAAAAAAAGTAGTTGACAAAGGAAAAGAGATATGTTAGAATGCTATTTGTCTATTG